>JACPOL010000010.1 GCA_016185065.1 Chlamydiales bacterium | reverse complement strand
GGAAGAGCGTGTCCGATTCTCCTCTCCCGTCTTCCTTTCGTGAACGTGCCCGTGTGCGTGCCCGCGCCCGATCCCCTTCTTTCGCATGCAGCGCAAGAGGGTCGCAGGGAGGCCCCGAGCGAAAGCAAAGCTTTCTCCTGGCCTACCCGACATGTCTCTAAAGCCAACCATGACCAAAATTTATTAGATGTGGAATGGGATCACGTGAGGATGTGTTCGAAATTGAGGATGGTGAAGGCCCAGCCGCCAACTAGGATGTGCGAGATGATAGGACCGACAAGAGACTTCTGCCTGGCATAGAGCCACCCCCAAAAAACTCCAAAGCACATTGCAACTAGCGCAAGAGAGAGTGTGTTGTGACTATGAAACATCCCGAAGAGCAAGTTTGATGTGAGGATTGCAAGCAGCGTACTCCTAGGTCCGTGGAAAAAATTCTGAAAGCAGCTTTGTAAGCAGCCGCGAGATAGAAACTCTTGAAGAGGAACAAATAGAAGATAGAGAAGGGAAAAGATAAAAAAGTGCTTTTCCGGTGTATGTCGGTCAAAGAAGTAGAGATAGGTCTGTTTTTCAGGACCAAATTCAAATAGAGATACCTTCTCAAATCCCTGCACAAAGTGGATTAAATACCACTTTAGGAGAAGAATCCCTAGAAGTAGCGGGAGTGTAAAAACAACTCCTTCAAAAACATTGCGCTTCCAGTTCTTTAGTGTGATTCCATAGAACTCTAGAGGGTATTTTGCTTTTTTGATAATGAATATAGAGCTTACGGCAAATCCCAACATCAAAATAGGCGTAACTGTAGCTGTTGTAATAGTATCAGCACCATAGCGATCGAGCGCTTTGAAAATGAAAAAATAGAAGGTAAGCAGGATGAAAAGATGGATGATCAAATTCCCGATCTGCTCATGAGATTGAGTGAGCTTGATCTCCTGCTTCAAGGATCTCAGAAGAGTCTCGTTAGTCTCGCGCAGACGGCTGCTAAGGCGCTGACTTAAATTGAGCGCGATTTTAGCGCTTGCAACCTCTCCCACTTTCAAGCTTTTTAATTCACTTAAAGAGAGAGTAACCAGCTCTATTTTCTCAACTGCTCTTACTGAAGCGGACCTTCCTTCTGCTTCAAAAAAAGCCATCTCTCCAAACCACTCTCCTGGTCCGATTAGAGCAAGACGAGGGTGCTCTTTATTTGCAGCTTCTCCCTTTAGAATTTCTGCTTGACCACTTTTTATTAGAAAGAGGTGCTCTCCGGGTTTTCCTTCTTGAATAATCCAGCTTCCCTTTTCGAACACCTGTACTTCTATCAAGGGAATGAGCAAAGAGAGCTCTTCATCAGAGAGACTTCTGAATAGTTTGCTCGATTTTAAAAAGTGCAAAAGCTTTGAAGAGGATTCCATATCCTTCTCAATAGATCTTTTGACTTTTAAATGGAAGAAAAAGGGGGAAGGCATTAAGCCGGATTTTGTCGTTGAGCAATCATTCTTCTAGGGACCTTGTCGCCAAGATCCTCAAGCGACCTGTTATTTCGAGCCCCGCGGAGAACGGTATATGGCTCTCAATTCGTCTTGCTTCAGATAGGGTTTACAGCACCCCGCATTTCTGCGAGTGTGGCAAGCTCATGAAGCTTGCATTTTCAGCCTGTCTATCGAACATTGGCCCCGAAGGGCTTCTGCATCTCTAGCGGTATGTTTTCTGTTACACTTTCCGTGGCCTTACAGCCCCCAGCGTTTCGCTGGTATCCTCTCCTGTGAAGTCCAGACTTTCCTCCTCTGTTTAATACAGAGGCGATTGCTTCGCCTTCCCTCAAACGATGATTTAGCTAGCAGCAACTCTTCTTCTGCGACGCTTGGTCGCAACAGTTGAGCCTTCGAGAGCTTCGCTCTCTTGCCAGTAGTGGATTCTAGAGCAGTGCTCGCAGAATACGAGGTTCTCTCCCTTGCGGACGAGATTCTCATGCTGCGCTGTCAGAACGATATGGCAGCCGCTGCATGTGCGGTTGTCGATCGGTACAATGACGCGGTCTTTCTTATTGCGGAGTAGTCTTTCGTAGATCTGAAGAGTTTCAGGATCCGCTTTTGCAGCAAGTGCATCGCGTTGAGACTTAAGCTGCTTGCCCTCTTCATTGATGAGTTTAATGCTCGCTTCGATCTCGTTTGCAAGAGCCATACTGCTCTCTTCAGAGGTCTTCAGGCTCTCTTTGATCTTTTCGAATAACTCTTCCTCTGCATTCTTCTTGTCGACGATGTCTGAGACCTTCTGCTCGAGGGCGATACGCTCTCTCTCTGCAGCGGTCATCTCTTGAGTTAGTGCATTGAACTCATCGACCTTTTTGATGCTATTCTGTTGAGTGTCCAGCTTTTTCACTTTCGCATTAACATCTTGGATCTTCTGCTCAAAGGCTTGGATCGTTTTGTTAAGCTCTGCGATCTCTAGCTGTTTTTCATTCAGCTGCTGATGGAGTTCTTTGCGGATCGCCTCGATCTGAGTGAGCTCTTTCTGACGCTCTTTCTTCACGCGCATGAGGCGGATCATTTTCATGTCTAATTCTTGAATGTCCAGGACTGGACGAAGCCGCTGTTGCATTAGCTTTCTCTCAAAGTAAGTTCTTTTAGTGACAGTACATTATCGATTTGCGCCAATAATCCTCAAGGGAAAAGAGGTCTTGTGTATGTAAAATTTTTATTTGACATTTCTCTGTAACGGAGGCAGAGTGAAATAAGGTCGAAGAATCACGAGACCGAGGAGCAGCTATGAAACATAAACATCCGGGGCGCGAAGCCTCAAACAAGCAGCACACATCGCGCATTACCGTGAAGTATGATGTGGGCTTTAAAAATTCTCTATACATCCGTGGGAATGGTGCCGGGCTGAGCTGGACGAAAGGAAAGCTCATGAAGAATATGGGCGCAGATACCTGGGTTTGGGAGACCGATGCTGAATTTAAAGAGTGCGAATTCAAAGTACTCGTGAACGATCAGGCCTACGAAGATGGCGAAAACCACCGCCTCGCGTACGGCAAGACTACTCAGTACACTCCCCGCTTCGTAAAAGCCGCCTAAAAGAAGAGCGAAAGAAGAGAAGATCGGGCACCGGCACGGGCACGCACACGTTCACGAAAGAAAAAAGAGAACTTTCCCCTCTCCCTTCCCTTTCGTGAACGTGCCCGTGTGCGTGCCCGAGCCCGATCTTCTCTTCTTCTTCCCGGTGTCCGATCTTCTCCCCTCTCTTCTCTTTCGTGAACGTGCCCGTGTGCGTGCCCGCGCCCGATCTTCTTCTTCGCTGTAGCGTAATTTGTGGGTTTTTGCCACAATCCCGATCTTTGAGATTAGGAGGATGGCATGTCGTTTCTTGAAAAATATTTCCAGAGAGTTCCCGAAAAGAGCAGAAGCTCTGCCGCGATCGCCTACATGGCCTCCCTCGATCAGATCAAGGGAGAATTTCCTCTCATCACCGACAAGATTATCCAGGAATTAAAGGATCAACGCTCCTATTTAAAGCTGATCGCGTCGGAAAACTACTCCTCATACGCTGTCCAGCTCTCGATGGGCAACCTACTCACAGATAAGTATGCTGAGGGATATCCCCACCATAGATTTTATGCGGGATGCGATAACGTCGATTCAATTGAAGATGCAGCGATCGGCGAGGCAAAAAAATTATTCGGCTGCGACCACGCCTACGTTCAGCCCCACTCGGGCGCCGATGCAAACATGGTGGCCTACTGGGCGATTCTCGTGCAGCGCGTGCAGAACAAAGAGCTTACCGCTCTCGGGAAAAAGAGCATCGATGAGCTCTCTCCTCAAGAGTATGAACGAGTCCGGCAGCTTCTAGTCGGCCAGAAGATGATGGGACTCTCTCTGAATTCGGGAGGCCACCTAACTCACGGGTATAGACACAACATCTCTGCAAAAATGATGCAAGCGGTCACCTATGATGTCGACGCAAAGACCGGGCTCATCGACTACGCAGCTCTTTCGGAGCAGGTAAAGAGGGAGAAGCCAGCAATTCTGGTAGCTGGCTATTCCGCATATCCTCGCCTGATCGACTTTGCGAAGATGCGCGAGATTGCAGATAGCGTGGGCGCCACATTCATGGTCGACATGGCCCACTTTGCGGGTCTAGTCGCCGGAAAAGCGATGACGGGGAACTTCAACCCAATTCCATTTGCTCATGTGGTCACATCGACAACTCACAAAACTCTTCGCGGACCGCGCGGAGGACTCGTTCTGAGCACAGAAGAGTACCGCGAAGTGATCGACAAGGGGTGCCCAATCGTGCTCGGCGGACCACTTCCTCACGTCCTGGCGGCGAAGGCGATCGCTTTCAAAGAGGCCAACACGCCAAACTTCCAGAACTACGCCAAGCAGATCATCAAAAACGCTCAGGCGCTTGCAGCGCACCTCTCAGCTAAGGGAGTGAAGGTCTCGACGGGCGGAACAGACAACCACCTGATGGTATTCGACGTCTACTCGAGTTTCGGGCTCACAGGAAGACAAGCGGAGCTCGCTCTCAGGGAGGCGCACTTTACAGTTAACCGCAACGCGGTGCCTTTTGATAAGCAGGGGGCCTGGTACACCTCTGGCGTTCGCATCGGCACGCCAGCGCTTACAACGCTCGGAATGAGAGAGAGCGAGATGAAGCAGGTTGCTGAGATGCTGGTCTCCCTCCTCCAGGGAACCAAGCCCGCTCTCTCAGAAAAAGATGGAGGAGTGAGCCGAGCGAAGGTCAATATCGATCCTGGAGTGCTTTCAAAAGTGAAAAATCAAGTATCGGAGCTCCTCGCGCGCTTTCCTCTTTACCCCGAACTTGTCATTGAGTAAAAAGAAAATAGAACAGATAATATTTCAATTTTAGGGTGGAACCATGCCAAGAGCACACGAAGAATCAGAAGTAAATCTAAAGAAGCCCTCTTCCGTCGAGGATAAGATCGATGAGGCTCTGCTTAAAGAGCGCCGCATCTTTTTCTGCGAAGCGGTGGATGAGAAGAGCGCAAATAATGCGATTCGACGCCTCTGGTATCTAGAACTCATCGATCCAGGCAAGCCTATTCTTTTCGTCATCAACTCTCCAGGCGGGTCGATCGATGCGGGCTTTGCTGTCTGGGATCAGGTGAAGATGATCACCTCCCCTGTTACAACGCTTGTAACCGGCCTTGCAGCTTCCATGGGTTCGATCCTGAGCCTCTGCGCTGCACCAGGAAGACGTTTTGCAACGCCAAACTCGCGCATCATGATTCACCAGCCTTCTATTCACGCTGTTGTAAGAGGGCAGGCAACAGATCTCGATATCCAGGCAAAAGAACTACTTAAAACACGCGCGGCAATTGTCGATGTCTATGTCGATGCAACCGGCAAAGACGCTAAGACGATCGAAAAAGCGCTCGATAGAGACACTTGGATGAGCGCAGAAGAGGCATTAAAATTCGGCCTCTTAGACAAGATCGTCCTCTCGTATAAAGAAATCTAACCACGATGATTTCCTTTTCCAAATATCATGGAGCGGGAAATGACTTTATCGTCGTGGATGATCGCGAGCAGAGGTTTCCTCTGCTCGAAAAAGAGCTGATTTCGCGCCTCTGCAATCGGCACACTGGCATCGGAGCCGATGGTCTCATCCTTCTCCAACCCTCTCAAAAAGCCCAGATCAGGATGCGCATCTTCAACGCCGACGGCGGAGAGGCTGAGATGTGCGGCAATGGTATCCGCTGTCTTTTTCACTTCGCTCGCAGCATAAACGCTTGTGAAAAGAGAGCCGAAATCGAAACCATGGCCTCAACCCTTTTGTGCACTCAAGAGGAGGGAGAGTTAATCTCGGTCCTCCACCCGATTCCACAACTCATCTCACGCGACCTCCTTGTTCAAGAGAGGCTCTTTGATCTGGTAGATAGCGGAGTTCCGCACGCCCTGCATCTTGTCAAAGACATTCATGAAGTTGAAGTCGATGGAGTTGGGAGAAGGGTCCGCCACGATCCTCAATTCTTCCCAGGCGGAACCAATGTGACCTTCGTTCAGCCTCACCTAGAAAAGGGGCTGCTCCTTGTGCGCACCTATGAGCGAGGCGTTGAAGGGGAGACGCAGGCTTGCGGAACGGCCGCAGTCGCAGCAGCATTTATCGCATCCAAAAAGCTTTCAGCCCCGCGTAAATTAAAAGTCCAAACTCTGTCAAAAGTCATTTTTGAAACAGAGCTAAAAGAAAAAGGCGTGGAACTGAAGGGGCCAGCTGAGCTAATCTTTGAGGGAAAATTTGAAACTGGAAGGAGCTATCCATGATTATTGGGATCCCAAAAGAGATTAAGAATCACGAGTACCGAGTAGGCGCAACTCCAGAAATGGTGAAGATCCTCATCGGAGCAGGCCATGAAGTCTGGGTGCAAACACAGGCTGGTAATGCGATCGGCTTCACCGATGAGATGTATAAGAAAGCTGGTGCAAAGATCGTATCCAGCGCAAAAGAGCTCTATACCGCCGAAATGATCATCAAAGTGAAAGAGCCTCAGCAGAGCGAATTCCCCCTCCTGAAAGAAGGACAGCTCCTCTTCTGTTACCTCCACCTCGCTCCTGATCCAGAACAGACAAAAGCCCTCCTTGAGAGAAAAGTGGTGGCAATCGCTTACGAAACAGTAACCGACGCTCAGCAGCGCCTCCCTCTTCTCATCCCCATGAGTGAGATCGCGGGAAGAATTGCAATTCAAGTCGGCGCAACAACCCTACAGATGGCTGGCGGCGGCAGAGGCGTTCTCCTCGGCGGCGTACCAGGTGTGGCCCCAGGAAAAGTCGTCGTTTTAGGCGGCGGTATTGTCGGAACTCAGGCAGCGAGAATGGCCCTCGGCCTCGGCGCTGATGTTTCGATCATCGATGTGAACTTAAACCGTCTGCGCGAACTCGACTCTATCTATGGCCCAGCTCTTAAAACTCTCTACTCTACTCCAGTAGTGATCGAAGAGGCGATAAGCCAAGCAGACCTCGTTGTCGGCGCGGTTCTTGTCCCAGGAAAACTGGCTCCTAGACTGGTCACCAAAGCGATGTTAAAGAAGATGATGCCAGGCTCTGTGATCGTCGACGTGGCGATCGATCAGGGCGGCTGCGTTGAGACAGCAAGACCTACGACCCACTCGGAGCCTACATATGTGGTAGATGGCGTTGTGCACTACTGCGTGACCAACATGCCAGGCGGCTGCGCAAGAACCGCAACTCAAGCTCTTACAAATGCAACTCTTCCCTATGCGCTAAAGATCGCCTCTAAAGGGTATAAAAAAGCGATTCAGGAAGATCCAGGTCTGATGCTCGGGTTAAATGTCTGCTTAGGGCGTGTGACCAATCCCTATGTTGCGCAAGATCTAGGGTATGAGTACCATGATCCTCGCAAATTCTTAGACTAATAACAATTTGAAATCATTGATGGGGCGAGGCATTTTGTGAATATGAGTGCTAAAGCCCCACAGTTTTCTGCGGCAGAGATTAAAGCGGCGAAGGAGTTCCTCGATGAGAAGAGCATCCGCAGCTTTCTTTTTTCCGACGGCACCTATCAGATCGAGATGGTTAGCCCCAAGACGAAGGGCTCCTTCTCCCCATTTCTTCACATCAATGACAGCGGCAAAATTTTAGACTGCTTTTGCACATGCAAAGCAGCCGAAAAAAAGAAGTCGTGCGCGCACCTTGCAGCCGCATCTGAGCTGATTTTTCGCGGCCATACAGATCCCCTCCACGTGCGCTTTCGCGATAGCCTCTGGAACCAGCTCGCTCTTATCGCAAGTCAACGGCACGGGTATGAGTCCAACTGCTTAAAAGTTGAAAATGGGAGCTTTGAGGCGCACTCAGTCTCGGGGAAAAGGCTCTTTTTTATCAAAGCATCGAACGAGAAGATAAAGAAGAAGCTGCAGGATCTCTTCTTTCACCGCCCGCTTGAAACGGAAGAGACCTCCCTTAAATTTTCCAATCTTCCTCATACTGAACTCACTCTGTGGAAACAGGGCAGACCCACTCCCAAGCTGCGCTACGAGCTCTCCTTCTGGGCAGATCTAGCGAAATGGTGGATGCTTCTGCAAGACGCTGGAGCTCCCTACAAGATCGATTTTACTTACGACGATGAGACCCTGCCAAAGTGGATTGAAATCCAGTTTAAAGAGTTCACCTTCGGCTTCTACTTGGCAGAGATGAACTGGCCAAAACTCATTCCCGCCCTCGCTACCGTCACCTCTCCGCTCACCGTCTCAGAGCACTCCTATCGCACCATTCAGAAGATGACCTACGATCCTGCAAAGCAGGAGATGATCTTAGATTTTAAAGGAGAGAATCAAGAGGTTACTGGAGAAGAGTCGGTAAGAGAGGGGATCGAAATGGGAGAGTGGCTCTTCATCCCTCGTAAAGGCTTCTATCCAGGAAAGCTCGACCCTCTTCTTAAAGAGCGCATCGTTCCCAAGCAGAGGCTCGCCATTTTTTTGCAGCGCCACGCGAAGCTGGTTAAGAAGCACCTCGTGGGCACTTCAATCGTTCTGGAAGAGCTCGATGCCCAGTATGAGCTCTCCTTCGACGATAAGCTCGCTCTGCACATCCGCTGCTACGTCTTTGAGCCGGGCGATCTTCAGAAGAGAACATCGGTCTATTTTGGCCCTTGGGTTTACATAGAAAACAAGGGCTTTTTCCTCCTTCAAAACCTCTTTTTCGAGGGAGCGGAAAAAGTTGTTTCTAAACCCCTCGTCGCCGATTTTGTCAGCCGCCACCGCCACTGGCTCGCAGCATTTGAGGGCTTTCAAACCCACCCCTCAAGCCTTGAGTCTCACCTATCCTATGCGCTCATGCCCGACAAGAGCCTCCGCTTCGATACACGTGTGGAGTTTGGCGAAGAGCAGGGAGAGCTCTCCGATTTCGGCGAGTGGATCTACATCAAAGGAAAAGGATTCTATGCAAAACGCACGGGCCGGACAGGGGCAAGACTTAGAGCCGGACTGCGCGTCCCCGCTCCAGAGATCTCCACTTTTATCACAACCCACGTAGAAGAACTCGAACAGATCCCCAACTTTTTTAGTGATGACACTCCCCTGGAGAAGCTCGGACTCAAAATCTCTTTCAATGAGAAGAATCAGATCCTCGTAAAACCAGAAAGCGTCTTTAAAAAGGGGTATACCCAGGATCTTGTCCAAATTTTTGGAGATTACACCTACGTAAAAGACGAGGGATTCTACGAGGTGCCCCCCGATTGCAAGCTTCCGGATGTCTACCAGGCAGAACGCGTAATTGACGAGGCGAGCGAACCCTATTTTGTCTCGTATGAACTGGATCTACTCGCGCCATTCATCCTCTCAAGCGATCCACGTCTGCGCAAACCTAAAACTCTCTTCTTGCGCATCCTCCAGATTAAACCCGGCACAAAAGATAAAAGCTCTCACTGGCTCGTCGACTTCGTCTATGAGTCGGATATCGGAATGACTTCGGTCTACGAGGTCTGGAATGGGATTGCAGAGAACAAGCGCTACATCTTTACCGGCGCAGGACTCATCTTTCTAAGGCAGCTCCGTTTTGCCTGGCTTAAAGGACTTCCGAAAAAGCGCTGGTTAAAGGGAGGGGAGCGGCTAAAAATCTCGACCCTCGAATGGCTTAAGCTCTCTGTTTCCGAAGAGATCCGCGACCCTGAAGGAACAAGCAAAGAGGCAAAATCGAGCCGCAAAGTACTCGAAGAGTTTCGCTCCTTCCAGACTCACGAGCTCGTCAATTTAGAGGGATTTCAGAGCAGACTACGCCCCTACCAAGAGATCGGCGTCCGCTGGCTCTGGTTCCTCTACTGCCATGGACTCTCTGGCCTCCTCTGCGACGAGATGGGCCTCGGTAAGACGCACCAAGCGATGGGGCTTCTCGCCGCGATCTACAATGCGGAAGTAAAAGATGAGAAAGACCGGAAAAAACATCTCGTCGTCTGTCCGACATCTGTGATCTACCACTGGGAAGATCTCCTAAAACGCTTCCTACCCCACTTCCGCGTCAGCGTCTACCACGGACAGGGTCGCAAGCTTGAAAATGGATACGATCTCCTCCTCACCTCCTATGGAACTTTGCGCAGCGAAAAAAAACCGCTGGCTAAGATCGATTTTGAAGTTGCCGTGTTCGATGAGATCCAGAGCGCAAAAAACCCCCAATCTCAGACACACCGCGCGTTGAAAGAGATCTCCTCTCAGATGCGCCTAGGCCTCACTGGAACGCCTATCGAAAACCGCCTACTTGAACTCAAAGCCCTTTTCGATCTAGTTGTTCCCCACTATCTGCCCGGAGAGGCGATCTTTAAAGAGCAGTTCATTAGCCCCATCGAAAAGAGTCAGGATCCCGAGAAGAAGTTCGTTCTTGCGCGCCTCATTAAACCCTTCATCATGCGTCGAAAAAAATCGGAAGTGCTTCTCGAGCTGCCAGAGAAGATAGAAGAGATCGCCTACTGCCCGCTCTCAGATGAGCAGCGCAAGCTCTACCGAGAGACTGTTGCCGCAAGAAAAGCCGCGATTGAAAAAGAGCTCAGCGAGTCTTCGAAACCCGTTCCTCTCGTTCACATCTTTTCCCTCATCTCCTCTCTCAAACAGATCTGCGACCATCCCGCACTTTTTGCGGATAACGTTGCTGAGTATCATAAGCATAGTTCTGGCAAATGGGCCCTCTTCGTCGAGCTCTTAGATGAGATTCGCGACAGCGGCCAGAAGGTCGTCGTCTTTTCGCAGTACCTCGGCATGCTCGACATGATCGAGGCCTACCTCAAAGAGAAGAAGATCGGCTTTGCTGGCATCCGAGGAAGCACGAGAAACCGCAAGGAGCAGCTCGACCGCTTCCGCGACGATCCCAAGTGCGAGGTCTTCGTCGCTTCGCTACAAGCAGCAGGCGTCGGCGTCGACCTCGTCTCCGCCTCTGTCGTGATCCACTACGACCGCTGGTGGAACCCCGCTCGCGAAAATCAGGCGACCGACCGCGTCCACCGCATCGGGCAGAAGCGGGGCGTTCAAGTCTTCAAGATGGTCACCAAGGGCACGATCGAAGAGCACATCCACCAGCTCATCGAAAGAAAGCTCACCCTCATGGAAGGCGTGGTCGGCTTCGACGAGCACGACCAGATCAAAGGACTCGACCGGGAAGAGCTCCAAGAGCTCCTCCGCCTCATGGAACCCACCCATTAGGGAAGAGCGCTCGGATGATAAGCGCTCGGCCCGCCCGTTCAAGAAAATGGACGAAAATGGACAGGAAACGGACATTAATGGACGGGAACGGACAGGCGGGCAAGAGAGAGGAAAAGAATTCTTTCTTTGGCGCGCGTCCATTTCCTGTCCATTTTCGTCCGTTTCCTGTCCATTTTCGTCCATTCTTCTTCCGCGCGCCTATAATAAATATTTTTTTCGCACCTTCTTTTGACTGCTTTAAAAGATTGGGGGGTTCGGGTATCATTGCAGCTCTTTAGCCCGGATTGTTTAAATGTCACACTTAATAAGAGTTGCGATTGTTGGACGGCCAAACGTTGGCAAGTCTGCCCTTTTCAATGCGATCGTTGGAAAGAGAATTGCCATTGTCGATGAAGCCGAGGGAGTCACACGCGACCGCCTCTACGCCGAGGCCGATTTCTTTGGACAGCCATTTGAGATTATCGATACAGGCGGAATCGACCCCTCCTCACCGATCCCCTTTCAAGAAGAGGTCCGCCGCCAAGCAGAAGTCGCCATCCATGAAGCTGATGTGATCATCATGGTCGTCGATGGCACAGTCGGGCTGACTGAAATCGATGATAGAGTTGCAAGAACTCTTTTAAAAACTAAGAAGCCTATCTGCTTAGCAGTGAACAAGGTCGACAGCCACGCTCAGCTCGGTCTGATTCACGAGTTCCACGGCTTGGGCATCTCAAAAATTGTTCCCGTCTCTGCAGTGCAGCGCTTCCAAATCGCCGAACTCTTAGAGCACGCCTTCAAGGATGTCACCTTCCCGGAAGAGCAGGAAGATGAGGGATTTGGAATTAAGGTTGCCATCATCGGCCGTCCCAACGTCGGCAAATCCACACTACTCAACGCCTTCATGGAAGAGGAGCGCTGCGTCGTCAGCCCTATCCCAGGAACAACGCGCGATAGCATCGACGTCCACTTCACCTTCGAAGGAAGACCCTTTACCTTAATCGATACAGCAGGGATACGCCGCAAGCGCGCAGAGCACGATGCTGTCGATAAGTTTGCTGCCGTGCGCACCGAGCGCGCAATTGAGCGCGCAGACGTCTGCATCCTCATGCTCGATGCCGTAACCGGCATTACGACCCAAGAGAAGAGACTCCTCTCCATGTTAGAAGAGGCAGGCAAGGGGTGCCTCCTCGTGTTTAATAAGTGGGATCTAGTTAAAGGATTCCGCATGGAGCACTGCCTAAAAAGCCTCGAGATCGAAACCAGCTTCGCGAGCCACTGTCCGACCCTCTTCATCTCTGCTAAATCGGGAAGAAATCTCGAAAAGATCATTCCTCTTATTGAGGAGATCGCGGCCTCTCAGAAGAGACGCGTCACAACAGGCGAGCTCAACCGCTTCCTCGAGAAGTCGATCCAGGCCTACCACCCACCGATGCTCAAAGGCAAGCGCCTCCGCATCTACTACCTCGCTCAGGTTGGCATCTCGCCACCGCACTTTGTCATGTTTGTAAACAGCTCAGCGCTCATGCTTGAGACCTACAAGCAGTACCTCATTAACCAGTTCCGCAAGACCTACGGATTCAATGGAGTGCCCCTCGTCTTCACACTGCGCGGCAAGCGCGAGCGCGAAGAGGAGAGCACCACCACTCTTCCTCCAAAAAGCTCTCTCCCCGCTGCACCTCTCGATCTCGACCTCGACGAGGAGCTGGATGGCGATCTAGAGCTCGAGTTTGAAGAAGCCGACATCCTCTAGTTAACCGCCCAATATAAGTGGTAGTGCTCTTTGCAGCCGGGATTGAAGCCCGCGCTGCACTTCGGACACTCCATATTACAAGAGAGATACTCGCGGATTGTAAGCTCGGCGCCACAGCAGGTGCATAAAATCGCCAGAGTCTCATACTCGCTGGCGTCCCACCTCTCTGCTGGGTGATCTGCACCCGCCTCATGGCAGTAGAAGCAGGCCCAGTAGCGCAGACAGCATTTAAACTTAATCGCTATGACATCTAATGGGCCGTGGTAGTGCACGCACCCAGTTGGGTGCTCCTGTTTACTGCTTCTTTGAGAGCGCATGTTCTTTAAAGGTCGCTTGAAAAGAGGTGGAAAGCGCAAGCCGCTCTTGAAGCACCTTATCCGAATCGATCACAAGATCTTTATCCTTTAAAATCACATCCTCTTTAGAGCCGTGCTTTCCAATCGATGAGGCAAATATTTTTAAAAAATCACTCCAGAAGCACTCTAAAATCTGATCTTGCACGTCGCTTAATGTTGCACCCTTTGCAATGGTAATGGTTGAGGTCACCTGCGCCTTCATGATTAGGGGGTATGTCACTTCAATCGTCATCTTCCTACTCTCCTTTTTTTAGACCGATAATGAGAAATACTTTTGCTAGTTCCACTGATATAAATGGGTAGAATCCCATGGCAAGCGCGCTACTCAAGCCCACAAAACCCGCGAGCCAGAGAGAGCCGACTGCAAGCTGCATAAGGCAGATGAGAGAGACTCCGGTAACTCGCACAAATCCACTCTGATATCTTTGCACCACCCACCCGATGAGATAGGCTTGCACAGGGTAGGCGAGCAGGTAGCCGCCCGTTGTGCCAAAAAAGATCTGGATGCCCGCACGACCTCCCGCAAATACCGGCACTCCAGCCGCACCCTCCATCAGATAGAGGAGCGCAGCAAGTGCTCCCTTAGATCTACCGAGAAGTGTAGCAACGAGAATCACCCCGCAAGTCTGTCCGGTAAACGGAACGGGAGTAAAGTAGAGCGGAATAGAGATCTGAGCGCAGATGCCGATGAGACATGAACCATAAAAAATCTGCAGAAGAGGATGTTTAACAAGTTGAAAAAACACCTCTTTTTTCTGCTTTATTGCCAAAAATTCCATAAAAACCACCACTTTTTAATCATTTTCAGCCATTATACCCCCGACTGCTACTGTTGCAACTGGACAAAACACGCTTTTTAAACTACTTTCTAGTTTATAAAGAAGAAAACAGAAGCTGTTTCTTGTGGAAGCAAGCGCAAATGGATGGGGTTTTATAACCTTAAAACGAGGTGATTTTTATGCTTAAAGCCCTCTTTGGAAACCGAAACGTCGAGAGAATTCTTCTATTTCTCTTCGTGAATGAGAGGTGTTATGGCACCCAGCTACAATCTCTTTTGGGAGTTCCACTCACACCGATTCAGAAGGCGCTTCTCCGTTTAGAAAAAGAGGGAATCGTCAGCAGCTACTATGAGGGAAAGACGCGCATCTTCCAGTTAAATGCAGCCTGCCCCATCCGCCCTGAACTTGAGATGCTACTTAAAAAGGCGTACACGCTGCTCCCCTCCCTCGAAAAGAAGAGGTACTGCTTCATTCATAAGCCGAGACTTCGCCTTGAAGAGGAGGGAAAGAGAGAGAGGGATAGACGAAGCGAGCTCTCAGCCTTCTGGCAAAAGCTAACATCTGTGCATCTGCTCTCATTTTCAGCAAAAGCTCGCCATGGAGAGGAGCAGTCGGTAAAGGTCGGCAAGGCGGAGGTGGTTGTAAACTCTCCCACGTCAAATACCCTCGTTTTTCAGGAGAAGGGATACTGGCTCGTCGATCAGATTCCTACCACGGCTTTCAGCAGCAGCTTCCGCTGGACGCTCGACCTGAGCGCCTCACTCATCACCCTAGAACACCTCCGCTATGGAGCCACCCACCCCGTATTTCTGCTCCACCTTGCTCCCACAGAGCCCTTCCTGCTCGAGTCGGTCGATGCGCACCTCTGCTCAGGCGACTGCTACCTCGGAAATATCGTCTGGAGCCCAAATGCCATCCAGCTCCACTGGAGAATCATCGGCCCCCACAAGAACGACGAGCTCACCTACCACTACTCCTAAGAAGAGCCCGCCCGGGCGGATCTTCTCTCTTTTGATTATTTGGGGAAGGGGAAGTTTTTGAAGTCTTCGGCGACGAAGGTGTTGGGGAAGATGGTGCGCGCTTCGGAGGCGAATGCGTCGAGCTCCTGGTAGCGAGCGGAAAAGTGGGTGAGAATCAGCTGATTCACACCGGCTTTCTTTGCGATCTCAGCGGCCTGTTTGGCTGTGAGGTGGTTGTGCTTGGCGGCGAGGTCGTGGTGGCTCTCGAGGTAGGTGCTCTCGCACAGAAGAATTTTGGCGCCTTTTGCGATGTCGATCGCCTCTTGGCAGAATGCTGTGTCGATCACAACAGCAATAGAGTCGCCCTTACGCACCTGGCTAACCTCATCGAGGGTAACAAGGCTTCCACCAATAGTTACTTTTCCTTCTCTCTCTATCTCTCTAACGAGAGGTCCGTGCACTCCAAGCGCTTCTAACTTCTCTCTGTCAAACTTACGTGTATTGCGCTCGGTGACTCTCCATCCAATGCTCTCGACGCCGTGCTGCAGAAACTTAGCTTCGATGCAGAACTTTCCATCGTCATGAACCACCCCTTCTTCATTCACAGGGTGCTCGATCACAGTGATCATCTCGTGGTAGATGCAGCAGTAGCGAAGCCTGTCGAAGTAGGCCTTCCCGCTAGCGGGATAGTAGCAGTGGATTGGGTGTGTTACCTTGTCCAGATTTAGGCGCATGAGCATCGAACCGAGGCCAAGGCAGTGGTCTCCATGAAAGTGGCTGATGAAGATACGCGTGACTGTAGGAGGCGCAATATTGGCAAAAATGAACTGCCTCTGAGTCCCCTCGCCCGGGTCGAATAGAAAACCCTCATCATTCCATCTGACGAGGTAGGCTCCATGGTTGCGCCTTCTCGTCGGCTGCTGGCTTGAACAGCCCAAAATTGTTAGGTCGCGAATACTCATGCGGCCTCTCTAGAGAAAAAGGGCAGCCTGCCGAGAAGAAGTCCCGCAGCTCCTCCCACAACGTGTGCCGTGTTGGCAATATTTGCAGAGAAGGGCGAGTGGAGGAAGAGCTCCATGACAAAAGAGAAGGTCTCAAGCGCGCACATTGCGATCACAAAGATCAACAAGAAGAAGACGGTGGTTCTCTG
Organism: Chlamydiales bacterium; assembly: GCA_016185065.1. NCBI lineage: Bacteria > Pseudomonadati > Chlamydiota > Chlamydiia > Chlamydiales > Chlamydiales bacterium. The sequence continues at coordinate 127,627 of JACPOL010000010.1, read as the reverse complement.
AAGAGGGTATCCCTCCCATGGGGCGATCTTCTGACGCGTCCAGATAAAGCCCGCAAGACCCACAACGACCCCCGAGAAGCCTAAAAAGAAGGGTCCTCCCATGAGGTATTGAGCGATATTTGAAACGGTCCCTGTAATCAGAATAAGGATGAGCATATGCCACCGGCCGGTGCGCTCCTCAATCTGCCTGCCCAGTATCCAGAGCCAGATCATGTTAAATAAAATATGAAGAAATCCGCCGTGGAGAAGACAGGGAGAAAACATGCGCCAGAACTCTCCCTGGCGAATCTTCTCAAAAAGAGGAGGCAGGGAGTCCGGTATCTCTTCACCTCGTATCTTTTTTGTGAGAAGATCATAAAAGCCTGTCCAGTAGGGAATCCTTTGAACCTCTCTTATCTCTCTCTGCTCACTCACAGGCAGGTCTTTTAGCGACTTTACAGATTGCAAGGGGATCGATTTTAATACGTCTTCAAGAGCCTGGAAAGCGCAAGGGTAGTCGAACATCATCGTGCGGTAGATCGGTGTGAAGACGCCGATTTCAAGAGGGATTGGCCCCTGCTCCTTCTCCATTACGCGCGCTTGAAATCCACTCCAGAAAAAGAAGAAGACGCAGATTGAAAGAAAGAGGTTGGTCATACTCATTGCAAAAGGCACTTTTGGCCTCAACAGGACGCGAATGTGGAAGCGCTTCTGTTTGAGAGGCACTTCGGGAGCGATCTCCTCAACAACCGGGTGGACTGCTGCAATGGGAGCCTCTTCGCCAATAAGAAAGTCTTCAGGCGATTTTTTGAACCGCTCATACCAGGCGGTTGCAGCGGCAAACTGCTCATCATCTTCTATCCAGACGCGCACAGCGTGCTTTCCACTCTCGGTATCTGAGTAGGCCTCGTAAGAGCAGGCGATCCCCTCTTTATTTGCTAAAAAGTCGCAGAAGAGGTGAGCCTCCTTCTCTTCACCGAAAGTGCCAATTAAGCGCATGGAGCCTCTTTCTTCAGAATCTTTGCAATGATCGTAGAGGTTGAAAGGCCCGGAACCAGGTCGACGATGTGCACGCGTCCGCCATGAGAGAGCACAGTCTCTGCTTCGATGCACTGCGCGCCATACTCGGCCCCATTCACATGAACGTGCGGACGGATTTTTGAGAGGAGAGCTCTAGGGTCTGTCTCTTCAAACCAGGTGACGTAAGTTACGAATCCGAGCGCTGCCATCATGCGCAGGCGGTATTCAAGAGGAATGATAGGACGGTCGGGACTCTTGTACTGCTTAATCGATGCATCGCTATTTAATGCGACGATAAGAACGTCCGCTTGCTGAGAAGCTTGAAAGATCATCTCCAGGTGGCCAGCATGCAGAAGATCAAAAGAGCCGTTCAGTGTCGCAATGGTCTTTCCACTACTTCTGATCTCCTCCGCCTTTGCAGAGAGCTCATCCGGAGCAATTACTTTACTTAAGTAGAACTCTGCATAAGGAGTTGAAGCTGTCATCGAATCAGGGGAATGCGACACGGAAGACCTCATCATAATGTTCAACAAAGTGGACCTTGAGCCCCTTCTTCAAGTAGGCTGGAAGCTCATCGTAATCCCTCGCATTGTCCTTTGGGAAGATCAGGACTTCAACCTGGGATCTTCGCGCTGCAATCAGTTTCTCTTTCAAGCCGCCGATTGGAAGCACCTTTCCAGTCAAAGTTACCTCTCCAGTCATCCCCAAGTTCTGCCTTGCAGGAACGCCTTTGAGTAGCGACAGGAGCGCCGTTACCATGGTAATGCCCGCAGATGGCCCATCTTTTGGTGTTGCGCCTTCGGGAATGTGCACATGCACCTGACACTTCTCAAAAAAGGTGACCTCAGGCGCATATTTTTTCACCTGACTACTCAGATAGGACCAGGCGATCTGTGCAGACTCTTTCATCACATCTCCAGCTTGACCCGTCAGCTTCATCTCCACCTTCTCGGCAGGGACTTTTATCGTTTCGACATAGAGCGTTGCACCTCCATGAGAGGTCCATGCGAGTCCCATGCAGACCCCTACTGGAGTCTTCGCATAAAAGCGATCAGAAGTAAAGATCGGTTTTCCGAGGTAATCTTTGAGATTGCCTTCTGTGATCTGATGGTTATGACCTACTTTCTTGGCTGTTTTTGACTTCTTTCTCTCAAGCTCTTTAACGATTTTTACAGCGACCTTGCGCAAGATCTTCTTGAGATTGTTCTCTAAGTTTCTCACTCCAGCTTCGCGTGCGTATCCATTGATGATCTGCTTCAGAACTCCTCTCGTAAACTCAGCGTCAGATACTTTTAAGCCCATCGCTTTACGATTGCGTGGAATGAGATATTTTTTAGCGATCTCAACCTTCTCTTCAAGAATGTACCCGGACAGTCTGAGCACATCCATGCGGTCTCTCAGCGGATCTGGAATCGTATCCAGAACGTTCGCTGTCACAAGAAAGAGGACGTTTGAAAGATCGCATCGGACGTCGAGGTAGTGGTCTAAAAAGTCCTTGTTCTGTTCCGGATCCAATACTTCGAGAAGTGCAGAGGCTGGATCTCCATGGTAGCTTGAGCCCATCTTATCCACCTCGTCGAGCATGATGATCGGATTCATCGCTTGAGTGAACTTCAGCGCTTGAATGAGCTTTCCGGGCATCGCCCCGATGTAGGTACGTCGGTGCCCTTTGATCTCCGCCTCGTCGCGCATGCCTCCTACCGAGAATCGGTAGAACTGGCGATTTAATGCGCGTGCGATGCTCTTGCCAATGCTCGTCTTTCCCACCCCTGGAGGTCCGACAAGGCCAATGATACTCCCCTTCACTCCACCGCTGAGCTTCCCTACGCTGATGAACTCGAGGATGCGCTCTTTGATGTCGTTGAGGCCGTAATGGTCCTCTTCAAGCACCTTCTTCGCCATCCTCAGGTTGTGATGCTCTTCGCTATAGATGCCCCAAGGGATAATCGTGAGCCAATCTAGATAGTTTCTGCAGACGGCATACTCGGCCGATTGCACTTCAAGAACGTTTAACTTTTCAAGCTCATCCTTGATCACCGTCATGACATCTGTGGGAACTGTGCGCTTTTTCAAGCGTCCTTCGAACTTCTCGATGTCGCACGTCTTATCATCCTTCTCTAGACCCAGCTCCTTTTTAATCGTCTTTAGCTGCTCTCTTAAAAAGAATTCGCGCTGCGTCTTAGAAATCGAAGATTCGATCTTCTGGTTGATGCTATTCTGCAGCTTGCTGAGGTCGAGCTCCTTCTTCAGAAGAACGAGCGCTTTATCAATTCTGCCTTGAAGATCGAACGTTTCAAGAACCTCTTGCAGCTCCTCTCTGCTGGCTGTTGTGAGTGCAACTGCAAAATCTGCAAGCTTACCGGGCTCGGTGAAGTCGGAGTGTCCGAGAAAGATCTGAAGCTCCTCTTTGAAGAGAGGGTTGAGTTTAAGAAGCTCTTTGATTGTCGTGATGATGCTGATCGAGTAGGCCTTGAGCTCTTTCGAGAGCTTGCCAGAGACCTCCTCGTGATAGGAGACCTGCGCTCTTAAATTCTTTCCCTTGAGCGGCTTTGCGATGCTGATCCGCTTCTCCATGTTGAGAACGACTTGAGCTCCGCCCTGCTCCATTGGAATAATGCGCAGGATACGCGCAAGCACACCCACCGAGTAGAGATCGTCGAAACCGATCTTGTAGATGTTTACATCCTCTTTCTTCGTTAGAAAGAGACCCATGCACTTGTGTTTAGATTTGGCTACTGTCTTGAGAATCTCATAGTAGGCGCCGGGTTCGATTACAAGAGGCGCTGCCATGCCAGGGAAAAAAGGGCGCCTATTCAGAGGAATGACAAAGACCTGCTCGGGAGAGTCGGATTCCGCCTTCTCTCGCTGCTGATCTTCTTTGATCGACTCTTTGACAGTCTCGACGATAGACTCCTCTTCGTTGAACGAGTCTTTGTTCTCTTCGTAGTTCAAAATATTTTTCCCCACTAGTATAGGCGTAAAAATTTACCACCTTATTCAAAAAGCCGCAAGGATCGCTTCTTCCGATTTTTCCCTCTCTCTGCTATCCTATGCAAACTTATGACAGCTATTCTCATTGAAACAAGCTCAAAATCCGCAGGTATTGCCCTCTGCAAAAATGGAGAGCTCATCGCTCAGCGCCCTCTTGCAGGAGATAGCACTCTCTCAAAAATTATTTTTCTCTCCATCCAAGATCTCATTCGCGAATGCGATCTCGATCTGCGCCAGCTGACCTATATCGGACTGGGGATTGGACCCGGCTCCTACACCGGAACGCGCGTGGGCGCAACGATTGCAAAAACTTTAAGTTTCGCTCTTAACATTCCAATCATCAGCTTCTCTTCTCCTCTCGCCTTCCTCTCTTTTGAAGAGGGGACCTTTGCCAGCCTTCTCGAAAGAAAAGGCGGAGACTACTTCACCATCTTGGGAGAAAAGAGGGGCGGCTCTCTTTATTCGATCTTTCCCCACAAGTATGTCCCTGCTTCTGCGCTCGCCTCCGAACTCGAAGGGGTCTCCTTTGTCATCTGCGAAAGCGATTTAAACCTGTGCGCAAAACACATTAAACCCACCCTTCACCTCGCCTCTCTTGCCCCCTACATCCATGCAAAATGGCAAAAAAAAGAGTATGACTCCGAAGAAGGGACCGATCTACTCTATTTCAATCCTCTGATTTTTAATTGATCGATATCCTTGGGCTGAGTTAGGATGGTAGAGCAATTTTATAACAGTTAGGTTTTACGACTCATGACAAGTGTCAAACTACGTCCAGGCGAACCACTCGACAAAGCCCTTCGCGTTCTCAAGAAAAAACTTGATAAAGAAGGCGTGATGAAAGCTGCTAAAGCTCATCGCTTCTACGACAAGCCTTCGGTAAAAAGCCGTGCTAAGTCAAAAGCTGCTCTTAAGTATAAGAAGATCAAGTCCGGTCCTCCTCGCATGATGTAGCCCTAATTCGGGCTACTCTTTCGGCGTTAGCACTCACCTTTTTCTTGTGCTAAATGTTCTATTGAAAAAAACTCGCTGGGCATGCTAAATTCGGTACACTTATAGAGAGATTTTATGACAGATTTCTATCAAACTTTAGGTGTCCAGCGCGGTGCAACTCCAGACGAGATCAAAAAAGCTTACCGTAAAAACGCACTCAAATACCACCCCGACAAGAATCCTGACGATCCCAAGGCTGAAGCCAAATTTAAAGAGATCTCGGAAGCTTACGAAGTACTAAGCGACGAGAAGAAGCGTCAGATCTACGACCAGTACGGCGCAGATGCATTGAAAGGTGCAGCTGGCATGGGCGGCGGAGGTCACGGCGGCTTCTCTTCTATGGAAGAGGCTCTTCGCACTTTCATGGGAGCTTTTGGAGGCTCTGCCGGATCGGACAATATCTTCGGTTCTATGTTCGGCTTCGATTCTGATAGTCCCGATTCGGGAAGCCGTGCAGGAGCTAGCAAGAAGATGAATTTAACAATCTCTTTTGAAGAGGCCGTTCGCGGCGTCGAAAAAGAGGTCTCACTTACTACCTACCAGAGCTGCACGACTTGCGATGGTAATGGAGCTTCTTCCCCAGATAAGATCAAAAGATGTCCTCGCTGCCAAGGGTCGGGCCAAGTCCACCAGTCTCGCGGCTTCTTCAGCATGGCAGCGACCTGCTCTCAGTGCTACGGACGCGGCAAAGTGATCACTGAAGCGTGCTCAACATGCCAGGGCGAAGGCAGGGTAAAAGAGAAGCAGCGCGTAAAAATTAAGGTGCCTGCCGGCATCGACAATGGGATGCGCCTCAGGATGTCGGGATATGGAGACGCAGGCGAAGGCGGCGGCCCTCCAGGCGACCTCTATGTTTTCATCACTGTTGAGCCGCACGAGGTCTTCGAGAGAGAGGGCGACGATGTCATCCTCGAAGTGCCCATCAACTTCACAGAAGCAGCTCTCGGCTGCAAAAAGGAGATCCCCTCTCCTCTTGGAAAGTCTTGCCGCATCACCATTCCTGAAGGAACTCAGTCGGGGAAGGTCCTCCGCGTCAAAAACGAGGGAATTCCCAACGTGCACGGCCAGGGAAGAGGCGATCTGCTCACCAAAATCATCGTGGAAACCCCCGTCCGCCTTACAGAAAAGCAGAAGGACCTTCTGAAGACTTTTGGCGAACTCGAGAAGGAGAACAACTCTCCTCGAAAACAGGGCTTCCTCGACAAGATCACCGGCTTCTTCTCCTAAGAAGGGGCAGAAGAACGGGCGCGTTTACGACACAGATAGAAAAAGAATCGGGCGCGGGCACGCACACGGGCACGTTCACGAAGGAGGGAAAAAAAGAACCCCTCCCTCTCCCTCTTCCCGTTCTTCTCTCTTTCGTGAACGTGCCCGTGTGCGTGCCCGCGCCCGATCCTCTCTTCTATTTTTTTTCGGGATCGGGATCTTTGGGGAAGAGGTAGACCATGAGCCAGGCTCCTAGCACGATCAGAGCAAAGCCTGCAAACGTCGAGAGAGAAAGAGGGTTGCCCCAGAGCCACCAGTCGAAGATCATACTAAAAATCACACCCGCATAGAGAAAGACGCTAATCAGTCGAACAGGCGCATGCTTGCTTGCAAGCGTGTAGAGAATCTGGAAGGCGACGCCAAAAAGTCCGATAAGTGCTAGATACCAGAGAGCTTGCAGATCTAGAGCCTTCCAGTTAGCCTCTGCATTCAAAAAGACTCCGATTCCACTGCCAATTGCACCCACTAGAAAGAAGTAAAAGAGTGTGCGCTCAAACGGCTCAGTGTAGTGAGCAAAACGCAGCGCAACGGAGGCGACAGCTCCGCAGAGACCCGCAAGGAGCGCATATCCCGCAGCTGGCTGGAAAACGCCAACTCCAGGCTTTAACACAATGATCAAACCGATAAATGCAACTCCAATCCCCCAGAAGATCTGGTGCGGCATCGGAATACGTCTCCAAACAAAAGCGACGAAGGGAACAAAAATAGGCATGACATTGAAGAGCAGCGTTGCATCCGTTAAGAAGAGGTGTTTCAGCGAGTAGTAGTAGAAAAAGACGCTCCCTAACCCAAAGATCCCTCGCACCGTATGAACAGGCCACTCGCGCGTCTTGAGCTTCTCCTTCCAGCTCACAGGCCTTGAAAATTCGATCCATAGACCTATGACAATAAGCGAAAGCAGCATCCTTCCAAAGACCATCAGCTCGATCGATAAGGTCGGAGAGGCGTATTTAGCCACAGCTCCTGTTGCTGCACTAAAAAACGAGGCGATCAGCACACAAGGTATTGCAAAGCGAAGATCAGTTTTAGGCCGCATTTTGAATACTCTTCCTTTAGACCTCTTTCGAAACTCCATTTGCTTGTTAAAATTGGCCTTTTTGGCATTTTTGCCGCAAAATTTTTCCAAGCAAAGCGAATTTCGAAAGAGGTCTTTTTCTGCAGTCTTGCAGAATCTGAGAAAAAAGAGTATGTCTCAGAAATATGATCAGACCAAACAGGCCAGAAAAGCTGCCGCTCCGGCGGAAGATTGAGTGGAAGGGGCTGGATAAGCTCCTAGGTGAGGCCTATCTTACGCTTGGAAAGTTCGAAGCTCTCTCTGCTACTCCTGAGGCGAAAAAAATTATCCTCTCACATCTCGTTAGAGAGGAGGCGCTGGGTAGCATCCACTCACATGCGGCCCAAAAAAAAGTCATGCAGTTGAAGAGTTATGAAAAAGCTCTGTCGAGAGCGATGCGTCAGATCAGCCACAGAACGATCTCGCTAACTCTCATGCGTGAGATTCACGGAATTGTAAAAAAAGATCTCGGAGAGCCGCGCGATATCGGACGCTTTCGCACGCGTCAGAACTGGATCGGGCCTATCGGTAAAACAATCGAGAGCGCCTACTTTTTACCCCCCTCTCCCGACCTCCTGCTTCCCTCGATGAAAAATCTGATCCACTATCTGCGCATATCCAAGGATGATAAGCTCCTGCAGATCGCCATCTTTACTGCGCAACTTCTCATCGTCCACCCCTTCATGGATGGAAATGGGCGAGTTGCTCGAGTGCTCATTCCACTTCTCTTCTACAAGAAAAAGCTTCTCTCCTCGCCTCTTTTTTTCATGAGCCGTTACATAAAAATGAATCGCATTACCTATTTTAAAACTCTCTACTCCGTTTCTGAAAATAAAGACTGGAGAGGCTGGATCGAATTCTTTTTAAAGGGAGTAATTGAACAAGGAGAGTGGAGCTGCAAGCAGCTATTAGTGAAAAAAGAAAAGAGGCGGATCTCTCCGCCTCTTCTCAAGTTACGCAAAAGAGCTTAAACGGCAATTCCGCTCGAGCCCATCATCTCTCCACCTGTTGCGCTCTGTTTCATCACTTTCACAGCAGGTCTTGCTTTTCTTCTAGCAGTTTTCTTCTTAGCAACTTTTCTTTTTGCAGCTCTTTTAGCTGGCTTTCTCTTCGCAACGCGGCGCTTTGCAGCTTTTCTCGCTGGTCTTCTTTTTGTAGCGCGTTTCTTTGCGCGTTTTACTGTTCTTCTAACTGCTTTTCTTGCAGTTTTTTTACGCTTTGCTGGCGCTCTTTTCTTCTTTGCTTTCTTAGCCATGTTCACTCCGTTTTTTGTTTTATCTAAGAGCCTCGGATAGGGAAACTCTTGTTCATGTGCACACACTCTCATTATTAAAAATTTTATTCAATACTGTTTGTGAAAAAGGAAAAGGGTTAGAATGTGTATTTACCGATCTTTCAATGGAGAGAGTCATGAAAAAATTCTTGAGCCTTCTAACTCTTAGCTGCCTCGCGCTCTTGCAAAATGTGCATGCAGAAGAAAAATCTGAAGAGCGTGCAGTTGTAGTTCTTGGCGGTGGAGTGGGCGCACTCACCTCGGCTACCTATCTCGCACGTGCCGGAATTCCTCCACTTGTGCTCACTGGCCCACTTCCTGGAGGCGCGCTGGTACAGTCGCACTCTGTTCAGAACTGGCCAGGAGAGCTCGATATCTCGGGTTTAGATCTCGTTGAAAAGATGCAGGTCCAAGCAGAGACAAATGGCGCGGAGCTGCGCGGTGACGAGGTGATCCACGTCGACTTCTCGAAGCGACCCTTTACGATTACAACAAGAGATCCAAGCGGCGAGATTAAAAGGATCCACGCTCAGGCAGCGATTATCGCTCTTGGCGCAGTGCCGAACATGCTTGGGGTGAGTGGCGAAAAAACTTACTGGCTTAAAGGCGTCTACAACTGCGCAGTATGCGATGGCGGCTTTTACAAAGACAAGGTTGTGGCAATTGTAGGTGGAGGCGATAGCGCTCTGACTGAAGCGCACTATCTTTCCAATATTGCCAAAAAGGTCTACCTCATCGTCCGCAAAGAGCAGTTCAAGACTGTTGAAGAGCAGAGAAAGCGCGAAATCCTGGCTCGTCCAAACATTGAGCTTCTTATGAAGACAACAGTGGAAGAGGTGAAAGGCAACGGAGAAAGAGTGACCTCGCTTACTTTACAAAAAGATGGAAAAGAGAAAGTAGATCTACCCGTCGACGCACTCTTTCTAGCTATTGGTTCTCAGCCAAATACTTCTCTCTTTACAGATCAGCTCGCCCTCGATCCACAGGGTTACATCCAGCTAAAACAGCACCAGCAGACCTCTGTTGATGGTATATTCGCCTTAGGCGATGTCGTAGATCGCGAGTTCAAGCAAGCAGTCACAGCCGCAGGCGATGGCGCAAAAGCTGCCTTGCAAGCGCAAAAATGGCTGACGCGCTACTCTCCAATGCGCAAAGGAGCTGAAGAGATCGCCTCCCCAGAATCGGACATTGTTTTTGTTAAATCTTCCAAACAGTTTCAGGAAGAGATAGACAAAGCGGGAACTACTGTTTTTGTCTACTTCTTCTCCCCTCGCTGCATTCCCTGCCGCACATTCGGACAGGTCTATGAAAAATGGGCTAAAGCGTATGGGACAAAAGTCCGCTTTTTAAAGGTAAACGTTCTAGATGCGCACGACATCAACTCCCGCTACCAGATCATGGCGATTCCAAGCCTTGTGATCTTAGATAAAAATGGAAAGCTGGTGCGTCAAGAAGAGGGAACCAAGCAGATCGCTTACATTGAATCGCGCCTGCGCGAGCTAAACACTGCTGACACCGTCGACTTCAAGCGGGTTCGATAGCCGCCTTTTGAGCTGCTAGATGCCGGTTAAACATATCGATATAGAGCTGAGCATGGCCAGAAGCACATTGTGTCTTCCAGTGCTCTTCGAACGGAACGAGCTCCTCACCAAAGAGCCAGCCAATCGAGAGCCCCTCTTTTCGGCACATCTCAGTAATAGCCGCAGCAATTTTGATATTATTATATTCGATAGCTTCTACCTTCATCGCGAATGCAGTGCCATCGAGGATCAGCCCCTGATCAATCTCGTTATAGAGTGCTTCAATCTCTCTTCTTTGGCAGACATTGACGAGCTCAAAAAGCAGAACTCCAAGCTTCATCTCGAATGATTCTGAAGATAGAATCCCGATCGTTCCCGTGCTAAAAGTGTATCTTCCACTGAATGGAAACTCTCCATCGGGGATAAATTCGACCATAAGCGGAAGAGAGGAGATCCTCTTTTGAACCATAGAGGCGACCTCAAAAAGCCTTGAAGCAGTGGCAGAGGTTTTAAAGGTTTTTAAAAGAAGCTCTGGGGTTTCTTTCTTACTCTTTGTAGAGAGCGGACGCACCTCGACTCTGCCTCTCTTTGCGGAGGGCATGGAGCCTTCATCCTCTTCCTCTCTTTTTCGCTTAACTCCTTTACCAGCAGTGGATACAGGAGGAGATGCAGCAATAGATGTCATAATGACTGTTAATTTTATTTTTAATTAACAATATTGTACTCAAAACAAACTAAGAGGTGTTATCTTATGAGCTGTATCTTGTCTTGCCTATCTTCATGTTTTTCTTCCTGCTGTTCATCTTCAAAACCTGTGGAGCAGCTGCCGCCGCAGACTCCTGCTGCGCCAAGAGGAGCTACGATAAGAAGTGATGAAAGAGCTATGCCTTCAATCCCTTCCTTGCCAGCAAGTAAGCCTTCTGGAGATCAGATTCCAGGCTTTTCTGATCCCTCTTATGTTCAAGTTGAAATGGGGACACAAGCTGCGGCTCCAGGCTCTATAGCACAAGAAGTTAAAGAAGAAAAAAAGGAAGAAGAGGGGCCTGCAATATCAATATCGATTACTCAACGGCAAGTCTACTCCCACTCGACCATCTCAGCCGCTCCCCCTTCCGCGCTTCTAGCGGTATTAGAAGAGAGCGCTCAAGCTAAAGCCGCTGCGCTTGCAGCTCCTCTGCATGAAAATATCCAAGCTGGTAGATCTGTCTTCTCGTCAGCCGAATCCCATGTGCGCTTTATCGCTGAGCAGAGAAAGCTTCAAGAAAAGCTCGAGGCTGCAAAAACTACAGCATCCGCTGGTGCTGGCGCAGGTAGTGCAGGTTCTGCAGCTAGTGTTGATGAGTTTTCTCTCGACGGCTAGCTCGTCTCAAGCTGCTCAGTGAGTTGAATGAGTTTCTGGTAGCGGCGTGCGATCTCTTTCTCCCGGACGCCGCTCTTCTTTAAGAGCTCTTGGAGCTTCTGCGTCTCTCCCCTTTGCGAGGCTTCACTAGCCAGAAGATGCTCTTTCGCATGCTCAGCTTCTAAATCCGAAAGCTCTTTTTCAAGGCGCTGAATCTCTTTTTTTAGAGACCGAATTGCATTCTCTCTCTCCTGCTGATTAGATGCGCGCGCATCTTTTGGAGGAGCCTTCTTGCTCTTCTTTGCTGGCCCGCCCTCTTCTTCCCAGCCCACTGTTTCCAGGAACTCCTCATAAGTTCCCAGAAAGAGCTCCTGTTTCGCCTCATGGCAGACGAGGATCTTATGCAGATTGAGGCGCTTCAAAATCAGTTCGCTGTGAGTGACGAGAATGCATGCGCCAGAGAACTCCTCAACGGCATCGATAAGCGCTTCGATCGATTCGATATCGAGGTGGTGGGTCGGTTCATCGAGAAGAAGGATATTGCAGGGCTTAGCGAGAATCTTTCCTAGCAGCACACGGCTCTTTTCTCCTCCAGAGAGGACGGAGATCTTCTTTTTAGCCTTGTCGCCGCTAAACATCATCTGGCCGCAGATGCGTCGAACATCGGAAAAACTGAGGCGCGAATTGGCGGAGCCGATCTCCTCTTCAATGCTTCTTGAGCCCTCAAGTCTCTGGATATTCGTCTGTCCAAAATAGCCAATGTGAGCTTGATCCGAAAGTGTCACCTCGCCTGATTTTGGCGAGAGCTCTTGAATGAGCAGTCGGAGGATCGTCGACTTGCCATATCCGTTCTTACCGATGATCGCAACGCGCTCTCCCCTTTCCACAGCAAGAGAGAGCTCTTGAATAAGGGGCTTCTTCTCCTCGTAGGAAAAGTTGACATCTTTCGCTTCGATCATCTTTCTGCCGTGAAAGGGGCTCTCGTGGAAGTTGAAATCGAGATGGTAGAGGTTTTTGAGCTGCTCTAAAACGGGAATTCTATCGAGCATCTTCTGCTTCGATTGGGCTTGAGTCGCCTTTGATGCTTTGGCTCCGAAACGCTCGATAAATGATTCGAGATGCTCCCGCTTCTTCTCTTGATTCATGCGCGTCTTCTCATGCTGCTCTTCCTGCATCATGATCAGGTTGAAAAATTCGGTTGTACCACCCTCGACTTTACGCACCTTATTACGGTGGATACCAAGCGTGTGTGTTGCGATGCTATCCATGAACTCGCGATCGTGCGAGATGATGATTAGCTCTCCCTGCCAGCGCTGAAGGAAGCGGGTCAGGAAGCGGAGTGAGAGAATATCTAAGTAGTTTGTAGGTTCATCGAGAAGGAGGCAATCGGGTTCGGAGAGGAGGACCTTAACGAGGTGCAGGCGAAGCTGGTAGCCGCCAGAAAGAAGCGATGTGGAGAGGTCTAGCTGCTCCTCATTAAAGCCAAGGCCCAGAAGCATCTTTTCAGCTTTATAGACGCTATCCCTCTCCGCTTCAGGCAGGCCTAGGCACGCCTCTTCGATCACAGAAGGAGCTGTAAAACGGATGTGCTGATCGAGGTAGCCTAATCTGTAGCCTTTAGATAGAGAGATGCTCCCTCGATCTGGGGTCTCCTGACCCACAAGCATACGCAAAAGAGTGGTCTTTCCAGAGCCATTTCGCCCTACAAAGCCGCACCTCTCCCCTGGGCCTATTGTAAAAGAGGCCTGTTCAAACACCGTTTCTCCATCAAAGGAGACGCTTAAATTGTCGACTTGAATCATGACGACATTTTACTTTTTTTGCCTTCTTTAATCCACTGAAAATTAGAGCGTTACAAAGTCTTGTTTTTTAAACTAATTTATTGATTAATAATATAATTTTTATTATAATAAAACATAAAATTAAGGTGATTATATGACAACAGTTAGTGATGTTTATAAAATTCCAGAGGTAGTATTAAGCCCATCTAGCGATAGTGGCAGCAGCAGCGGCGGCGCTGGATCCACTTCAGAGAAGGTGCCTCGCCTGAATCTCACCACAGTATCCAGTGGAGCTTCCAGCACGACTTCTCGAACCGCTGAAGAGATGATCAGAGCTCGAGCTGAACGGGTAGCGAGTCAGAAGCCTCCAGAGAGACTATTTCGCACGAGATCTGTAGCCGCACTGAATAAAAGCGCCGAATCATGGACAGAAAGAACAGCGGCAAAATTAGAGAAGCGCGGAAAGCTCGGCAAGGTCGGCGGAGCCGCATTTAGGTTCGTTGAAGGGGTAGTCGATGTGGGCATCGTGAAACCCGTGGGGCTCGGCCTCGCAGTTGCCGATACAGCCGTGCTCGAAGCTGCGGCGCTTGTTACAGTCTTGGGAACAGGAGCAGGATACAGCAAAAAAGGTAGACAAGTTGCAGAAGGGCTTGCAGTAGCTGGAGGCCACCAGTTAAAAAGCGCAGGGTGCGCACTTGCATCGGCAATTTCTACAACTGTAACCGGCGTTCCGCGCTACATCTTAAAACGGGCAAGCAGAGAGTGTTTCGATTCTATCAAGGGCAAACTGGTTCGCTTCGGACAAAAGATGCAGACAAAAGGGGTAGCAAGAACAAGAGACGCCGGAGCTGCGCAGATGCCTCTTGAAAAAAGGGTGACTGCCGCGATCGATAAATCTGGCTACATTCATGCAGTGAATGAGCTCACAGGCCTAGCAGGCTATGGACGAGCTCTACTCGCAGGCGCGGGCGCCGGTGCGGGCAGCTCTCCCTCTCCTTCACAGAGAGTTGCAACTACAGTCGCACCTGCACCCTCTCCAGAGCTTGTGCTGGAAGACCTACATAACACCCCGGCTCAAGCAGGTTCTTAACAACAACCGCTCCCGCTCCGATGATCACATCGGAGCCTATCTTCACAGAATCCCTTACGGTAGCTCCTGCTCCGATAAAAACGCGGTCGCCAATCTGCGAACGCCCCGCAATTGTGGCATTTGGCGCAACGTGCGAGTGAGAGCCGATTACAACCTCATGCTCGATGATCGCTCCGGTGTTAATAATCGTATTCTCGCCAATTCTGGCCTCGGGACCGATATGCGCAAAGCTCCCAACAAAACATCCCCTGCCGATCTCTGAAAGGTGTCCTCTATGAGAGGATGGTGCGATCACACGGATCCACGACTCTCCCTGTAAGCTCTTCCAGAGCTCCTCCCGGCGCTTGTTATCTCCAAGTGCAAGAATACAAGCTCCTCTTCCCCCGGGCAGTGTTGAGAGCACGGGAAAACCGAGGACTCTCTCTCCGGGCTCTCCTCCCTCATCAAAGAAGAGAATTTTTGTATGCGGTGCAGCTGCCAGGATGATATCGGCTACGCTTCGTGCGTGGCCGCCGCAACCAAAAATGAGGATCTCGTCTGGGAGTAAAAACTCTTGATCTGCGCGCAAATGTACTCCATCTCTTGTGTTGAAAGTTCTGGGAAACTGGGTAGGTTAATCCCTCTTGAAGAGAGATCTTCAGCAACAGGAAACTGCTTGCCGCCTCCCTCATACATCGGAAGCTTGTGAATGGGATGGAAGAAGGGGCGGGTCTCTATCTCTTGAGCTGCGAGAAAATCGCGCAGAGGGTCGCGAAGGCCCCGCTCTTCAACTAGAATTGAGATCATCCAGTAGGAGTGTAAGCAGTCTGGACTCTCTGCGTGCAAGAGAAGAGGAAGGCCCTTTAGCTTCTCTGCATATGCTGCAGCAAGAGCTCTCTTCTTTCGAAGGATCTCTGCTGCCTTCTCAATCTGCGCAAGGCCCACAGCAGCTGCGAGGTTTGTCATCCGGTAGTTGTATCCAACCATCTCGTGCCAGTAGGTGCGAGCCCGTGAATTTCCCTGATTCTTTAACATTGCGATCTTCTGAAAGAGGGCCTCATCATTCGTTGTGACCATTCCCCCTTCACCGGTTGTAATCGTCTTATTTCCAAAGAAGCTGTAGGTGGACATGTCCGCATGGCTGCCGACGTGGCATCCTTTAAAAAATGTGCCAAATGCCTCTGCGCAATCCTCTACCAGAAATAGACCATGCTCATCTGCAATCTCTTTTAATGCATCGAGATCGCATGGATGGCCATAGAGGTGAACAGCGATGATCCCTCGCGTCTTTGAGGTGATCTTTCGCTTCACATCTTCAGGGTCGATCTGCCAGTCGCTCGCGCGTGAGTCGACAAAGACGGGAGTCGCTCCGACGTAGGAGATCGCATTGACAGAAGCGACATAAGTAAGCGTGGGGACGATCACCTCATCACCTGGGCCTATTCCTAAAGCGAGGAGAGCGAGGTGAAGAGCCACCGTTCCATTGCAAACAGATGCGGCGTAGCGCGCATCGACAAACTTACGAAACTGCTCTTCGAACCTTTCGATAAAGACCCCTTTTGAGGAGATCCAGGTCGAATCTAAACACTCATTTACGTAGACGCGCTCTCTCCCGCAGAAGTAGGGCTTATAAACGGGAATGTGCATAGGACTTCTCAAATAGATTGATGTATTTCTGCGCAACGCTCTTCCAGTCGTATGCTGAGAGTCTAGCTTGCGAGAGAAGCGCCTCTTCTGCAGCCTTCTGGGGATTGCTGAGAAGTGCGTCTATCTTTTCTGCGATATCGGGTGAGGAGCGGGGATTGAAGAGAGCGGCTTTTACACCCTGCACCTCCATGTGCTCCGTAAAAGGAGGAATATCGGACATCGCAACGGGAACTGCGCGCTGCCACGCATCGAGACCCGGTCCGCAGCCCGCCTCATAAAGAGAGGTCGACACCACAAGAGTTGCGCACTGGATGAGCGCATCCATCTGCAGATTGGAGACGTAGCCAAACCCGATCACATTCCGATTCTCATCCCCCACCTCTAAGCCCAGAAGGCCCGCTCTTCCGTTTACACTCTCAGTTCCATAGCCCGCAAACACGAGCTTTAGCTCGGGATGCTTCTGATGAAGAAGATGGAATGCGCCAATCAGGCTTCCGAGATTCTTGTGCGGACTGGTATTTGTTGGATAGAGCAGGTAGGGACCGGAGATTCCCATCTCTTTCACCACTTTTTCCGCCTCGGACTGCGAGATCTCTGTTTCAGCTCCCAGAGAAGAGAGGTGTATGACCTCTGCTCTACCACTAAATTCAGGATAGAACTTCTCGAGCTCCGCCTTCATGAAGTGGGTTGATACAACCGGATTTGCGACCCTCAGCCAGCGCGGAATCTCCTCTTGAAGAAACTTAAAATGCGAGGGGTGCAGCGCGGTGCCATTAAAGTAGTAGCGGAAGTTGAAGTCGTGGAAGATCGCAACTACGGGGATTTTAACCTGAGGAGCTCGTGCAAAATAGGGCCATGTACAGAAGAGAAGATCATACTCTTTTGCGATCTGCTCATACTCTTTATGGATCGCCCCTGAAAAATATAGGGGAAGAAGAGAGAGCGCCCGCTCATACCGCTTCTGCATGAGAGCAATAAGCGCCTTTCCTCCTCTAACTTTTGAAAAGATCTTTGCGTTGGCAAATTTTGCGGATTTTAAAAACTTGACCTTGATGCCTAGCGCTTCAAACTCCTCTGCTAAGCCATCGCGCATGAGAGCCGCCCGATTTCCATAGAAGTGGAGCTCCCAATCTGGGCGGAGCTCGCGTATTGCGGGTAGAAGGCAGCGCAAAACTCTACTTCCGCCGCCATAGTTCACGACGTGATCGACAATCGCAACTCTCATGAACCTATCCCTTATTGTAGCTGGTCAATATACTCTCTTCCTTTTTTAATCTCAAAATGGAGTTAACGAGATGACGACCACATACAGAGTTGGTGGTGGCGCAGGAGCAGGCGCGGGAGCAGGCGCCGCTGGGGCAGGATTATCACTATTCGATATGGCTACACCGATGGCCGAGGAAGTCTCTTTCGAAGCGTTTGAAAAGGCGTACGCAAAAGGCGATAAGGATGTGTGCATCATCGAAACGAGTGGCACGACCATGGGCCCCTCCATCACGGTGAAGGGAATGGAGCGCTCAATCACTCTTTTTGGGTTAGAAAGAGTATCCGACAAAACGGACCGCCTCTTCGCCTTCCGTATTTCTCAAGGGACAACAACAAGACAAGTAACTGCGCTCTTAGCGGGCGAGAAGATCCTAAAAAAGGCGAATCTCTATCTTATCGGCGGAGGAAGTTGCACTACGGACGACGAGAAAACAGTAAAAAATATTGAAAAGGCGATCGAATCTTATTTTGGTGATGAAGCTGACATGCAGGCTAATTGCACGAATTTGGATCCACTTAACAATTCGGCCGTTTCAGCAACCATGCCTAGAAAAGGAGCTCTTATTTTCTGCATGCACTAACCCTAGCCGTAAAAAAATCGAATGCTGCGGGTGAGTAGCTTCTCAAACTCTCGCTCGTCTAGCTCTGCAAGCTCTCGCTCAGAGAGCTGGTCTACAGGAGAGATGAAGGTGCCGCCGAGCGCGCTAAAACAGGGCGCTCCTTCGGGATCGCTGACGCTGACGGCGGCAGCTTTTGGAAAGAGGTAGATATACTCTTTTCTTCCTGCCTGCTCAACTACTGTGTAGATCATGTACTCCATGTGCTCTCTACCGGAGAGCTCATTCAAGAGTAGAAAATGTCCGCGCACAGGAATAAGTTTATGATCCCCTGCAAGCTGGCGCGCTCCAAGCCCGCTGCAGTTAAAAACGACCTCTTCTTCCACCTCTTCAAACGAGGAGAGCTCTCTAGTTTCAATCGGAATGCCAGCTCTTTTTACCTCTGCAAAGAGCTGCTTCATGAGCTTTGTTGTATCCATGAAGTAGGTCATGTACTTCAGATAGCGAGGGTGGCGCACGCCGCCTCCAAAATCTAGCGTCACCTCTTCGCGCGGAGGGATGAGCCCTTGAATTTCGAGCTCCTCCACTCCAGCCTCGGTATCTTGGCTGCAGTAGACGGGAAGATAGCGAACGCAGTCGGAAGAGAGGTAGGGGTGCTTGCCTAAAGCAATCTCTTGAAATGTTTTGAAAGTTTCAATCCCGATCGCATTTAAACTCTCCTGCTCTTCGGGAGACGTTTTGACCGAAACAAGTGCGAAATATCCAGCAGCTTTCCAAGAGGTGGTATCGTAGAGCTCCTTTGCAGTGATGCCTGCGACTTTATACCCTCGTCTTGTCAGCTCAATTGCAGAAACAAGGCCCATGCATCCCGCACCCACCACGCGGAGAGGAAGAGATCTCTTCTCACTTCTTATAAACAGGTCTATTGCGCGCGATACCGACCCGAAGAGAGTAGTCCATCCCGACCCTCCATGGCCGTAGCAGTGGACGACTCTCTTACCTGCGCTTACTTCTGTAGAGAGATTGAAGCAGCCTTCGCGCATCGGGCGCGTGCATCTCACCTCGCCAAAAAGAGTCTCTCTTGTGAGCTTTGGAGGGGTTAATCGAACAAGCGTTTCGCTTTTTGAATCAATACTCATAACGTGGGTAAAAATCGCAGCGCGACCGAGTTCATGCAGTAGCGCTTGCCAGTTGGTTGAGGTCCATCATCAAACACGTGCCCAAGATGTCCGTCGCAGCGGCTGCAGATCACCTCTGTGCGCACGGTAAAGAGGTGTCTATCTTCGCGGTAGGAGACATTCTCGGGATAGATAGGACGGAAAAAACTGGGCCAGCCAGTTCCCGACTCATACTTCGCTTCAGAGCTGTAAAGAGGAAGGCCACAACCGGCGCACACATAGGTTCCTTTCTGCTTCTGATCGCAATAGGCGTTATCGTAGGCGCGCTCAGTACCCGCCTTTCTGAGCACTTTGAACTGCTCTGGCGTGAGCCGCTCTTTCCATTCAGCCTCGGTGAAGATCACCTTTTTCCCATCAAAACGCTCTTCTGCCAAAAGGGGCTCCTTGAAACCTTATACGAGATAGGTTTATACAAAAGTTTTACAGAATATGGGACTCGTTAAAAAAACTATCAATAAAAAAAAATCAGGAAGAGGCATGAGCAAAAAGAAAGAAGAACACGAAACGGCAATTTTTGCAGGCGGCTGCTTCTGGTGCACGCAGCACGATTTCGACTCTGTTCCCGGTGTGATCTCGACAACGGTGGGATACACCGGCGGATCAAAAGCTAAGCCCTCATACGAAGAGGTCTCAACAGGCGACACGGGCCATGTTGAGGCGATTCAACTCGTCTACGATCCCGCAAAAGTGAGTTACGAGAAGCTGCTAGACATCTACTTCCACCAGATCGATCCGACGCGAAATGATGGCCAGTTCTGCGACATTGGAAGCCAGTACCGCCCCGTCATCTTCTACGCAAACTCAGATCAGCAGAAGGCTGCAGAAAACTATAAGCAGAAGCTCACCGCTGAGAAGAAGATGGGCCCCATCCTTGTCGAGATTCTACCTGCTAAACCCTTCTATCCTGCAGAGAAGTACCACCAGGAGTACTATAAGAAGGACCCTCTAAAGTACAAGTTCTACAGCAGCGGCTCTGGGCGCGAAAAAAGGCTCAAGCAGCTCTGGAACCACGATACTTAATGGAGGCTTTTGATAGCGTCTGCGGTGTGCGAGAAAATATGCTGCTCGCCAATTAGATCTAGAAGGCCAAACTTCTTAAGTTTATTCAGCAGGCGGGGGTTTATCCCGGAGAGGAGAAGAGTTGTGTTGTCGCGTTTGCAATGGTGGTAGAATTCGCGTAAGGCGTGCATGCCAGATGCATCGATTGCAGGAACTTTGCGCATGCGTAAGATGAAAGCCTTTGGTGGCGCCTCGAAGTTTGTAAGCACATTTCTGAGGCTATCTGCCACTCCAAAGAAAAATGGACCGGTGATCTCATACACTTCGACACCAGAGGGAAGGTGTTTTTTCTCCAGCTTTTCTAGATCATACTTCTCACTAGTAGCAGAATACTCTTTATCTAGAGCTGTTAGAGAGACGATCTGAGAGGCCTCTCCCATTCTACGCATGAAAAGAAAAAGCGCTATAATCATCCCCGCTTCAACCGCAACGGTCAAGTCAACCAGCACAGTTAAAAGAAATGTTGTTAAGAGGACAGCGACATCTCCCGCCGGAGCCTTGAAAAGGTGACGAAAGTGTTCGATCTCGCTCATATTCCACGCAACCACCATCAGCACGGCCGCAAGGGCTGCAAGAGGAATCTGGCTTACGATCGGTGCGAAGAGTAGAACGATCACGAGCAAGGTAAGCGCGTGGATCATTCCCGCAACGGGGGTTTTACCCCCTGTTTTTACATTTGTTGCTGTCCGCGCAATTGCTCCTGTTGCGGGGATCCCACCAAAAAGCATTGAGCCGATATTTGCTACCCCCTGCGCCATCAGCTCGCAATTAGATCGGTGTCTTGTGCCCGCCATCCCATCTGCGACAACTGCAGAGAGCAGAGATTCAATGCCGGCCAGAAAAGCGATCGTAATGGCGTCGGGAATGAGGGTGTGCCAGTTCGAAAGAGGTAGCGAAAAGTCTGGCAGTGCAGGAAGAGGAAGAGCGCGTTTAATCTCTCCAAAGCGCGAAGCGATCGTTTCAAGAGGAAGATTCAAAGCCATCGAAACTGCGGTCGCAATGGCTACTGCCGTGATTCCCCAGGGAAGAATTGGAAAGAGGCGCCTGATTAAAACAATGAGTGCAAGCGTTCCCGATGCGACTAAAAAGGTGGTAGAATCGAGCGTCGGAAGAGCGGAGAAGATCGCAAGCCATTTGGGAATGAAATCAGCAGGCACCTGAGCCATCTTAAGGCCGCAGAAATCCTTAACCTGCGACGAGAAGATGATGACAGCAATCCCCGTTGTGAATCCTGTAACCAGCGGATAGGGGATGTATTTAATTAGACTCCCAAGACGCGAAAAAGCCGCAATTAGAAGAATCACGGCTGCGATGAGAGAGGCGATAACAAGCCCCTCATACCCGCTACTCTCGATAATTCCATAAATAATCACGACGAACGCACCAGTAGGCCCGCCAATCTGAAATCTGCTGCCTCCGAGCAGCGAAATCAAAAAACCCGCGATGATCGCAGTATACAAGCCTTTTTCAGGAGAGACGCCGGAGGCGATCGCAAATGCCATCGCAAGAGGAAGGGCAACAACTCCAACAGTGATGCCAGCGAGCAGATCGCTCCTGAATAGATTCCAGGAGTAGTTCCCATTCAAAAAGAGCCAGGACTTAGGGACAAACTCCCCCCAAAACGAGCTCTTATTTTCCGCGTGCTGTTTCATGTTTCCCTATTCTACCGAGAGGAGCCGGAGTTGTAGGTGTTGTAGCTGTTGTTGTTATACTGAATGTTCTGTTTTGGCGGCATGAAAGAGTTGTGGAAGTCGGAAGCGAAGGCGATAAAGATCCTAAGCGCACGCGGATCGACTCCCGGAATCGGTTTCAAAGGCTTCATCTCCCATACTCCGACATCGCCAAACGCCTTGCCGGTGAGTTCCGCCAAGATGATCCCCTCATTCTCTGCCGAGCTGATAACAAACTCCAGCTTTTCGCTATTTAGATAGGCCACCGCTGTCGCTCTTCCTTGACCATTATAGAAGACGAATTTGGCGCGAGAGCCCGTATAAAACTTGCCTCCAATCATCCCGATCCCCGTATCTCCATCGTAGAGATCGATCTCGACGCCCCAAGGAAAGAGAAGCCCCCAAGAGAAGGCCCTTGTGATTCCTCTAACTTCTGGTTCGCCCATCGAGTTGTAGAAGTCATAGTAGTAGCGCGGGCAGAGAAGCCCAGATCGCACCACCTTCCCAACGCGCACCTCACCCTCTGTACATTCAAACTCTGCACTCCAACCAAAAGGATGTGTGCTTTTTACAACGCTCCAAGTAGGAAGAGGAGCCGGCGCTGCAAAAGAGCTTCCAACCATCAGTAGTGAAATCAGAAAAAAAATCGCTCTCATATTCGTATCCTTTTTTGTTAACACAGAATGCAGCCGGCGCCTTCTGGCGGCTTCTTCTCATATTTTACTTTGTGGGTGGGTTTATTTTTAAAATCTGGGTAGAGCTCTCCTACATCTGGGTCTCCATTTTTGAACGTTCCTACAAACCTCTTCTTGCCTGCTTCAAAAGTCAAGGTTCCCTCGGTCTGCTTATCATTAAAAAACTGGCCCTCATAAACATCCCCCGTCATGACCCACGTGTATTTACAAAACCCCTCTTTTCTGCCATATATAAAAGCGCCATCACACTGATCTCCATTGGCATAGATTAAAAATCCTTTTCCGTGAGGAAGACGAGCTGCTCCAACAATTTCAGTCTCTCCCTTGTACCTGCCTCCATCTTCTAGACGGAGATCGTTGGTATCGCTTACGGAAACATAGTTTTTTAGATCATCTTTACCTTCCGCTGCTTTGCCATCTTGGACTCCTGCTCCTGCTCCAGCTCCAAATCCATAAGGCTGCTGACCTGCTCCTGTAACTCCGCCTACTCCTATCATCTCACTTCTCCCAGTGCGATTGTTTCATTCCAGTTATCTCTTATGCCTAAACTTGCAAAAAGCCCTCTGCGCCTCTCATTTGAAAGTGGCTGAGGATCTACTTGTGCAATGGCTTTGATTAGCTCTGCAGCATTTGTAATTGAGGGAGAGACTCCACCTCGAACAAGAATATCTTCGTATCTCTCATGACCCACCTGAATTGTGGGGATGCCAGCCAGCGCAAATAGGGGGCCCATGCTCGTCTGATAGTAGAGTGCTGCATCTGCAACCAGCTGCATCTCATCAGAGCTTCGATCGGAGATGATCACCTTCGGAGCTCTCGTCTTTGCGCCGCTCCGTTCGATCCAAGCTTCAAATGCGCGCCTATCCAGATTTTTACTCTTAGCTCCCGGGTGCTGCTGAAGTACAAGCACGATGTTCGATAGGTCTTTCTGCTCCATCCCTTCATCGATTAAACGGAGAAGTGCGGGAAGAGCGCGGGAAAAATACTCCTCATTATTTCCTCCGAAGTAGACTAGCAGCTTCTGCCCCCTCTCTTTCAATGCATTTTGAGCAAAGAATTCAACGCGCATTTTGCGCCCGCTCTCTGCACGTTTTGCCGCGACCTTTTCAGCTTGCTCGGTGGGATAGTAGCCAACGCCAATCCTCTTTTCCGGGGGCAGCTTCACCTCTTGATCCCTCTCAGAGTAGATAGGCTGAGATGCGAGATTCGCATTTGCAAATAGAACTCTCTGTGCAGCGAGCACGACTTCAGCCGCAACTTTAGAATAGCCTCCCGGTACATAGGGCTCTGGATTGTCATAGTAGGCAGCGCGCGTAGCACTGGGAGCCTCTTCCGCTAGAGCCTTCTGAAGAGTCAGATCAAAAGAGTGGCCGACATCGGTAATGACGAGCTCTGTCTTATTGCAGCTTCTTGCGATCTGCGCTGCAAGAAGACTCCCTTCTTCTTTTGAGAGCCCCTCGGCATTAAAGGTGAGCGCAACATCGACATGACGCTCCTCAAACTTCTTTAACGCAGGCCCCGACGCGTATACCCGAACCTGATGGCCCTCTTCTTTTAGCTTCTCCGCAAATGTCGCGAAGTGGTCGGCCGGCCCGCCGTGACAGGCGATAAAAGTAATAGCAGTTGCAATGAGAAACATAAACTTAAGCGGGTGTTATTTTTTTAGACTTGCTTCTTCTAAACGATCTACATCGAGATTGCAGATCAATTTTAAATTCTGATTAATCTTCTCGATCTCCCAATCCCACCAGGCGATCTTTTGAAGGCGCGCGATCGTCTTCTCATCAAAGCGCATCTTCACAACTTTCGCAGGGTTTCCGGCGACGATAGAGTAGGCGGGCACATCCTTAACGACGACAGCGCGCGCTGCAATGATCGCCCCATTTCCAATTGTCACCCCATTTTTCACTAGGCTATCGTAACCGAACCAGACGTCGTGGCCCACCAAGATATCTCCTTTTACAGGAAGATCGTAGACATTGAAGGCGCTCTCCCAACCCTCTCCAAATATCGGAAATGGGTAGGTGCTGATCGCATCGAGCTTGTGATCTCCTGTCATGATGAAGCGCGTCTCCGCAGCTATTGCACAGAACTTCCCGATGACGAGCTTCACTTTTGCAAAGTCGTAGTTGTACAAGACGTTATACTCCTCAAACTTCTCAGGACCATGCCTGCGATCGTCGAAGTAGGTATATTCGCCGACGTGAATGTTGCTAGCCTTCACAAAAGGCTTTAAAAACACCGCGCCCTTGTACTCTTTTATGGGGTAAATTGTGCGAGGATCTGGACCCATCTCTTTTCAGCCCTATACTTAGAGACAAATAGTCTTCTTCTTTTGGAAATTTTCAACAAGAGGATTTAACTAGATAGATTCCTAATGATCTGAGGGCCAGCTGCGAAGAGCAGGCCTGTGTGGCCCACCTGCAGCATCTGGATGTGTTCTGGATTTGAGAGCGCCCTTCTTGCAAGGAGCTGTGTATCTCGCTGTCCAATGAGATTATCATAGGTGCCGTGAATGGAAAAAGCTCTATTCCAATTGCCATGCTCCCTAGTGCCGAGAAGTATCACGCGGCCCACTCCTAGCTGCCCATCTCTCTCGTATGCAAGAGCACCCCCACGCGAGTGGCCGATTAGGTCTATCTCTACCCGGGATCCAAAAAGAGCCCGAATCTGCGCCATTTTTGTATTGATAATGTTCCTATCTTCTGCGGTTATTTCCCCATGCGGAAGGCTGACCGTAAAAACAGCGGGATGGTAGTGGGGATCTTCTTGAAAAGCTGCAGCGATACTCGTGAAAGACGCTGGACTATTGTAGTTACCATGCAGGCAGAGAACCGGGTTAAAGCGGCGCTGCTCTTCCGTGATCGCTGTTGGGTTCACCCCTGAGAAGTGGGGCTCTCCTCCCCAGCCATAGATAAGCCATTCGAAGAAGGCTCTGAGAGTGCTGATCGGCTCAGAGAGTATGCAACTGACAACATACATCACAGCTGCAAAGTCAGAAACTTTGATTTTTTAAGAGTTTTTGGCAGAATTTAAATTGTCTTTCGCAGGACATACTTGAGAAAGTAGGCTAAGAAAGACAATTTAAAGTCTGCCGAAAAGACTAAAAAAGCATGTTGCTGCCTTTGCAGACACCCTCTAAACTTCACATGCCCTTGTTGCCAAAATTTACAGCCATTGCCGCCTGCGATCCAAATGGGATCATGGGGAGAGACGGAACCCTCCCGTGGCACTACCCAGAGGATTTGCACCACTTCCGAAGGTCGACTCTGGGTCATGTGATGGTCATGGGATACAAGACATACCTCTCCATGCCCCCTCGCGCCTTTGAGGGGCGGACGAGCTTTGTATTCACAAGAAGCAACAGCGTAGATCCAGCCCACGCAACACCTGTTGGGGGATTAGAGGAGCTTGCAAAGGCCTATTCTGAAAATAGGCACCTCCTAGAAAAAACTCAGTTTGTCATTGGCGGATCGGAGATATTCGATCTCTTCTTTAATGAGAGCCTGATCGAATACGCCCTCATCACGCATGTGGAGAAGTCCTATCCGGGAGAGACCCTCTTTCCCCTCAAATTCTTAGAGTCTGCACTTCAAGAAAGCAGTGAACACCTCGAAGAACTATCGATAGCAAAATATAAAATCTCTTATCGATCACCTAAACCCTCTGGTTCTCTTTAAGTAGCGATACTCTCTCCAAATTACATAGATCACTAGCGCTTCGAAGAGTGTAAACATATCTAAGACCAGAGAGGGGGTATAAAAACACTCTACGATTTGATACACCAATAGAAGCATTAAGAACACTATAGCTACAATAAAAGCTAAAAACTTTCGAAGTAGCAGGCCAACAGAAACGAGCATTTTTACAACCCCATTTCCTATCAGAATAGCTGATATAAAAATGAAGGTACTTGTCGACAGCATTTGAGACATGTAATCAACAAAATCCAAAACACTCTCGTTCGATATTTTAAATAGGTTATAGTGAAGAACTTTTGAGATAGAATCCAAGACACCCTGCTTTTTCAAGAAAACAAAAAAAAGCCCTCCAACAAATTCGAGAAGACCATCTATCCCCTTGAGTATGATTGCTAAATTAAAAAGGAGGTGGCGTCTATTCTGCTTCAATGAGACTTCCATGTTTTGAACGGCCCCTCGCCACAATCTCGGCTCTTCAGGGCCGAGTCTTTAGCGGGATTCCTATTCTCTCTTATCCTTAAGCCGAAGAGAATCCCCTTTCTTTAGGAAGGAGTTCTTTAAAGCGCAAAAAAGCGGCCAGCGGGATTTTTGCCATCACCTCTCCAGGGACCTCTCTTCGTTCAGTCAAAGAAGGAAGCGCTTTTCTAAGCTTTGATGGTAACCGAAAGAGGCGCGCTCTCTCCACCGCTGCTGACGGCGATGACTTGATACGTATAGCTCTTTCCTTTTTTTCGGTTATGGTCTTCGAATTTCAGAGGCGCGCTGCTCGAGACCGTACCAATCTGGACTCCATCTCTTAAAATACGATATTCCGTAACACCAGCAGACACGCTAGGATTCCATTTAAGAACGATAAAGTAGTCAGCCTCGCTGAGAAATACGCTTGCTTTTGCCTTAGCACTGATCAGCGTTGGTGTAACGGGAGCGGTATTCTGAGAGGCGGGAATAATCGCAACCTGCTGAGGGGTGCTTCCAACAGGGATCGTCGCGATCACTGCATCAGTTGCCGTATCGATGACATAGGTATTGTCATCGTTTGCAGTGATAAGAACTTTTGATCCATCGGGCGTAACAGCACCATATTGAGGATTGCCAGCTATAGAAACTGTATCGCCAACAGCATCGAGTGTTGTATCGATTACGCTCACTGTGGTTCCAAAAGAATTTAGGATAAAGAGTTTAGTCCCATCTGGAGTGACCACGCCATAAACAGGCCCCGAACCCACGGCAACTGTTGCAATGACCAGATTGGTGGCGGTATCAATGACGTTAACGCTACTGTCGGTACGGTTTGAAACGTAGACCTTGTTTCCCTGAGGCGTGACGTTAACAAAGATAGGTAGTGTTCCTACATCCACAGTTGCAATCACCGTATTGCTTACAGTAGAAACCACGCTGACATTGTCACTATCCTCGTTGGCTACATAAACTCTGTTTCCGCTTGGTGTAATAGCGAAAAAAACAGGCGTTACACCCAGAGTAGGCGTTGCAACAACAGTATTCGTCGTAGTATCGATAGCATCGATGACGTTATCGTTGGGACCTGCCACGTAAACAGTGTCACCATTCGGAGTAATAGCAATCCACTCCCCTGGAGGATTGGATGGGACGATATTCACTGTGGCCACAACCGCATGTGTCGTCGTGTCAATTACGCTCACACTGTTACTTCCGCGGTTGATCACATAAACTGTCGAGCTGTTCGGAGAAGCTGCGATAGCACCAGGATGACTCCCCACACCGACAGTTGCAATGACAGCATCCGTAGCTGTGTCGATCACAGAAACGCTAGCACCATTAAAGTTTGAGACGTAAGCTTCTGTGCCATCGGGAATGATCGTGATAAACAGAGGCAAGCTCCCTACTGGCACTGTGGCGATAACTGTGTTGAGCGTCGTGTCGATTACACTTACGTTGTTATTTCCCGAGTTTGCAACATAGGCCTTATCAGTTGCTCCGAATAGGCCAGCCGAATGGGCTATGATCGCTATCAGCGTAAAGAGTCTTCTCATTTTCGCTTCGGCCTCTGTTTGTTAAATTCTGGATCAATAACGCAACCGAAAACCTTCACTATTTATTTGTAAGGCGGAACGCTTTTTTACGTAATAACAATAAAGCAGCTTTTTGACTAGCATTTTGACTGAAAAGATGCTCGGAACAGGACTCGAACCTGCACCCCCTTGCGGGGAGGAGATTTTAAGTCTCCAGTGTCTACCATTTCACTACCTCTCGCGCTTTGCCTGCTACCTCATCGCGCAAAACGGCGACCCGAGAAAGCCTGAGATTGCGCAAGCTCAACACTACTTCGCCATTTGTTCTCAACAGGTTGTATCTCAAGATTCGCTTGTGTGCTTTTTGGAGATTTTTCTTAAGAGGCTTGAAGTGAAATTCACAGTCCATGTTTTAGGCATGGACTGTGAACCGTTATCTACTATTTAAAGGTCACGCTGTAAAGACCGAGCTCTTTACCAGCTTTGTAAAAAACCGAAAAACATCCGATGGCACGCGCTTTTCGTGCAGCGCCCCACATCAACTGACCGATGTGATCGATCTTCATGCCACTCTGGGCGCGAGTCACAACAGTGTTTGCTGGATGCCCCGCAAGGCTACCCAATGCCCCTGTTGTAAAAGCAGCGGCGTACTCGACTCCTTTGTTATCGCCAAACTGCTTTTTCATTACGACTGCTAACCGATCCGCAACACTTAAGCCCCCTACAAAAGCTGTTTCTTGAAGGACGATTGCAAAGCACTGCTTGAAAGAGAATCTTCGGATAGACTCTGTTACGCTATAGCCCATCGTTTGACCATTAAATACAAGAAGCACCGGTGCAGATACTGCTCCAACTATTGCTGAACTCGCAATTGCCGAAGAGAAGCTCGCCTTGCCAGAATCTCCGAGAAGAGCCTTCTCTACAGCTTTTTGAACGATCATCTGCGTTCCAACAATGACACCAACCGTAGGCGCTGCCTTTATGCCCTCGATCACTCCTCTATAAAGTGACATTTTACGGATAGGCTCTCCCTTCTGCTGGGCGCTTTTAGCAATCATATCTCTGAAGACAGGAACAATTGCTGCTGAGGCTGCCATTGGGGGGACTACATAGGGTGCTACTGCTGTCCAAACCGCTCCTGACGGCTGTCCATTTTGGACAGGTGAAGACGTTGCTGCTGACATATATTTTTCTCCTTAAATAATTTAAAAAATTTTTTATAAAACGAGTGTTTACATAACCGACTTTCAAGTCGGGCTACGGAAACAAAAAAGTGTGAGAAGATTAAATATTATTCCGCCGTGGGGCGGATCAGCAGCACAGAAGAGAGAGAAATGTTGCGGAAAACAAAAGCCGTAGGAGCAGAGGCGATCCCCGCGTCCTTGACCACTTCAAAAAGAGGTTTTTTCGATTTTATTGTTTTCACAGCAAAGATCTTAACATAGCTTGTTACTATTTTGCAATTGCCGAACAGATTGAATCAAAAAAAGCATGCAAATCATTGACTTGAAGAAGCTTGCTTCCGAGCAAAAAAAAACCTGGCTTACGCCAGGCTTTTGCTTGCTCGGAACAGGACTCGAACCTGCACCCCCTTGCGGGGAGGAGATTTTAAGTCTCCAGTGTCTACCATTTCACCATCCGAGCTAAAAACTCTCGCCAGGGGAGACGAGAGTTTAGCGTTCAAAGCAGAATGATTTCAAGTTCTAGCGATACTCTTCACCTGAAAATGGAGGAGTGAAGCTGGTATTGAAGGAGGTCTCATTCATAAAAGAACGGCTGAGATGTGTGCTTTCGCCGCCAGAAGAGTCGGAGGAGCTCTCATCATCATCGTCCTCTTTCTCTCTCTTCTGCTCATCTTTTTCTGTCTCGTCTTTCTCCTCTTCTACCGGCTTGGGAAGAAGACCTCTTTCAGAAAGCTCGAAATCTTTTTCTTTATAACGACTAATGGTTTCTGAGATGAGTGTGGGAGGGGGGGGAAATAGAGTAGTGAACATCGATGATGAAACTTGCGTCTCATCATTTGCACCACCTCCTTGAACAGCTGCTTCTGACTGAGCTGTCTCTCTGGGTTCACCCTCATTGCCGGCTTTCTCAGCGGTTTCGGCGCTATCAGGGCGATCTCCTCGACGTCTGCGGTGGCGGCGTCGATCACGGCGTCTATCGGTGCGTCCAGGGCCTGCTGCTGTCGAACTCTCCTCTTCGGCAGCCTCGCCCTCTTGGGCAGCAGGTAGAGCCTCGGGTTTCTCGGCAACATGCTCTCTCTCTTTTGGAGAGCTGCGCATAGGAGCTTCTCTTCCGCCGCCAATTTTAATGGCGCGTTCGATGCTCACATTTTTCAGCGCAACGCGTGTCTCTTTCACTTCTACGATCTCATAATCACTCACCGGCACCAGGAAGCTCTTCGGCTTCTCTAGCGAACGAAAGAAAAAGGAGTGGCCGAATGAGACGACTTCGATCGCATCGACGTGATACTCTTCTTGTCCACCGCCCTTACTATTGCGGACGAGGAGCTTAAACCCCTCCTTCGGTGTGATGATGGTTTCTATGATGGGTTCTCTTGTAAAATTCACTGATCATTCCAGGGTTGAGTCGTTTAGTTATTGGCATGCGAATGGGGCTCATTTATTCTCCTTTGAGGCCATGTATTCACACAGGTCAGCCACACGGTGCGCATATCCCATTTCGTTGTCATACCAAGCAATTAGTTTATAAAAATGTGGATTCAAAGCGATCCCAGCGCCCTTGTCAAAAATACAAGAGGCGGGATTGCCGATAAAATCCGAGGAGACCACTTCTTCATCACAATATTCGATGATCCCCTTCATGGGACCATCTGCAGCCTTTTGAAGGGCGTTGCATATGTCCTCATAGGTGGTGGCTTTGCTCAACCTGACGGTGAGGTCGACCACCGAGACATCTGTTGTGGGAATTCGAAAAGCCATTCCAGTGAGCTTACCTTTCACTTCAGGAAGACACTGGGCTACTGCTTTGGCAGCTCCGGTAGAAGAGGGGATGATATTGATACTTGCGGCTCTTCCCCCTCTCCAGTCCTTTTTAGAAGGACCATCGACACTGGGTTGTGTCGCTGTGAGAGAGTGGACGGTAGTCATGAGACCTTCTTCAATGCCAAAGTTCTGCAATAGAACTTTCGTTAGAGGGGCTAGGCAGTTAGTGGTGCAGGAAGCATTGGAGACAATGAAGTCTGTCTTGGGATTGTACTTTTCTTCGTTCACTCCCATAACAAACGTAGGCACCTCTCCTTTTGCGGGTGCTGTGATGATCACCCTTTTTGCGCCTGCTTCAATGTGCTTTCTTGCAGCGGCCTTTTCTGTAAATAGGCCGGTGGATTCTACAACATAGTCTATTCCCAGCTGCTTCCACGGAAGCTTCGCTGGATCTTTCTCTGCAAAGACCTGTACTCTCTTACCGTTGATGACGATAGCGTCCTCTTCGGCTTTGATTGTAAGGTTAGCTTTGCGATGGATGGAGTCGTGTTTAAGAAGATAGGCGAGATTATTCGCGGGGACGACATCATTGACGGCAACGATCTCTAGATCTTTGTATATTTCGCTTACAATACGACAGACTAAGCGTCCTATTCTTCCAAATCCGTTAATCGCTACTCTAATCGGCACGTCTAGCCTCCCAAAAAGGGCCTAACCTTCATTAGTTGAAGGTCCATCATAAACGAGTTTTTGAAGAAAGTAAAGAGGTCAAAAAAAAGAAAGACACACCTCTAGGAGCTAGAGGTGTGAAAAAAGAAAAAACTATTGAGGTAGATACTCGATCAGGCAGGTGTGTGCATTATCGCCTACACGCTGAGACTTCTTAATGATGCGAGTAAAACCGCCATTTCTTGTCGCAAAGCGTGTGGAGAGGTCTCCAAAGAGCTTCTGGATAACTTGACGGTCGGCGTTATATACCGAAGTGTCGCCAGCCTTAGCTTGCTTCGCTTCTTTAGGAGTGAGAGTGTTGAAGGTAATCATCAGGTCAGCAATCGCTTGGCGACGGCTAGCCAGTGTATTCTTCTTCGCCAAACTGATCAGACGATCTGCATGACGTCTCAGCTCTTTCGCTTTAGTAACTGTCGTTTCAATGCGCTCGTGCTCTACAAGAGACTTGAGCATATTGGCAAGCATACATCTGCGGTGAGAAGAGGTCTTGCCAATTTTAAATGTATGTTTTCCGTGTCTCATGATTCTGCCTCGACTTTGGAGTTGAGATAGTCGGTAATGTACTGTTTTACGTTATCGCGTGTGATGCCGAATCTCGAGAGATCCATCCCGAGGCTTAGTCCCATCTCTTCCAGCTTAGATTTGATCTCATTCAGAGACTTCTTGCCGAAGTTTCTAAATTTGAGCATCTCAGACTCTGGCATGATGACGAGTTCTGCAATCGTATCGATGTTAGCTCCTGCGAGACAGTTTGTCGAACGAACAGAGAGTTCAATCTCGTTGATTCGTAGCGCAAGTTTCGCAAGAAGAGAATCGCGATCTGAATCGAGCTCTTCGCGCTTCTGTTCGAAGCTGATCGGGTTCTGCTGAAGCTGTTCGAACACCTGCATGTGCATGATGCTGATCTGCGTAGCAAACGAGAGAGCTTCGAGCGGAGTGATTCTGCCATCTGTAGTGATTTCGAGAATGAGACGGTCGTAGTCTGTATGTTGGCCTACACGTGTGTTCTCTACAAAGTAGTTCACCAGTCTCACAGGAGAGAAGGCTGTATCGACGATAATCTCATCTACGCCCTTCTCAGTTAGGCCGTG
This sequence comes from Chlamydiales bacterium, assembly GCA_016185065.1. Taxonomy (NCBI): domain Bacteria; kingdom Pseudomonadati; phylum Chlamydiota; class Chlamydiia; order Chlamydiales; species Chlamydiales bacterium. Next base: position 94,813 of record JACPOL010000010.1, on the reverse strand, counting down.
TCGCTCTGAAGAGACGTAACCTCTGCCCATGCCGATTTTCAGGTCGACTTTACGAGACATCGGCTTCGTCGCTGTGAAGATCACTAGCTCAGGGTTGACGACATCGTAGTCTGTGCCGCCCATTAGGTCTTTCAACGTAACGGAATACTGGCCGCCATTTTTATCGAGGAGATCTCCGCCGATATCGATGACTTTAGAAATGACTTTATAATCAGTTGAGCGAGGCTCATCATCTGAAGGGAGTTTTCTGAGAAGAGCACCTTTAAGATTAAGCACGATGTGCGTCATATCTTCGATGATACCTTCTACAGCCATGTACTCATGGGGCACGCCTTCGATCCGTACGGATACGATAGCAGGCGACTCCATCGAAGTTAAGAGAACGCGTCGTAGAGCATTCCCTACTGTGTGCCCGTAACCACGCTCAAAAGGTTCTGCAATAAAACGTGCAAAATTCCCTTTTTCCTCATCGACTTTAATCTTGGTTGGCAATTCAAACTTGCCATACTTCACTGCCATGTTACTTGCTCTCCCGTGAATATTTGAAGGTTATACTCGGCGTCTTTTACGTGCTCGACAGCCGTTATGCGGCACAGGGGTTGTATCGCGAATCACAGTTATGATTAGCCCTGTGCTTTGCAGACCTCTTACAGCAGACTCTCTTCCTGCTCCAGGTCCGTTTAGATTCACTTCTACCTCTTTCATTCCAAGAGACATCGCGGTCTTTGCTGCATCTTGAGCTGCAACGGTAGCTGCGTAAGCAGAAGATTTGCGCGAACCAGAAAAGTTAACTTTTCCAGCGGACGCCCAAGAGACGACGTTGCCTGCGAGGTCGGTGATTGAGACGATGGTGTTGTTAAAAGTGGATTTAACAAAGACAATCCCACTTGGAACGTTTCTCGCCACTTTCTTTTTAGTTTTTGTCGCAGCTTTTTTAACGACTGCCTTTTCAACTTCTTGCTTAGCCAAGACTCGATCTCCTTTAGAGTTCTAGAAATTATTTTTTCTTTCCTGCAACCGTCTTTCTCTTGCCCTTTCTAGTGCGAGAGTTTGAGCGGGTCCTTTGACCACGTACTGGCAGACCCAAACGGTGTCTCATACCTCTATAGGCATGAATTGAAATGAGGCGCTTAATGTTATTCTGTACCTGACGGCGCAGATCTCCCTCTACAGCGTACTCAGACTGAAGTGTGGCGTTCAAGCGAGCGATATCTTCTTCGCTCAGCTGGCTAGCCTTCATGTTGGGGTTCAACTTCAGCTTGTTAATAATCTCAAGAGAGAGACGACGGCCTACTCCGTAGATGTAGGTCAGGCTGACTTCTAGTCGTTTTTTGTCAGGGATGTCTATTCCAATGACACGAGGCATGAACAAATTCCTTATGTAAGAGAGCGTTTACGCATTTAAGTTGCTAGTCGTTGAAGAAATGTAGCGACTTTACCATATGTTTTAAAATATGACAAGCCCCGAGCACTTCTTCTTCACTTTTTCCACTGCAAATCAAGTTAATAAATTTTTTCTTCCCCTCTTCATGAAGCCTTCGTAGCGCTTCATAATGAGGTGAGACTCAATTTGCTTAGTTGTATCCAGGACTACTCCCACCAAAATCAGCAGGGAGGTTCCTCCAAAAAAATATGATATATTGGCGTCTACTCCGATCAGCTTTCCAATAATCGTAGGCAGAATCGCGATGAGAGCGAGGAAGATCGCACCGGCGAAGGTGATGCGGTTCATCGTCTCTTCTAAAAAATCTTGTGTAGGTTTTCCTTGTCTGATTCCTGGAATAAAGGCGCCATTCTTTTTCATATCCGATGCGATCTGCTCGGGATGAAACTGCGTTGAGGTCCAGAAATAGGTAAAGAAAAGAATTAGCAGCACATAGAGCGTTGTGTAGATCCAGTTGCCAGGAGCAAGAGCCATTGTTATGCGGCCAAGCCATGTGCCCTGCCCTACGAACTGTCCAATAGTCGCCGGAAACATGAGTAGCGAGGAAGCAAAAATAACAGGAACAACACCTGCATAGTTAATCTTTAGAGGGATAAAAGCATTCCCCCCTTGTGCTTCATGCTTTCCAATCACGCGTCTTGCATACTGTAAAGGAATTTTTCGCTGACCTTGGATAATAAGTATCGTTCCTACAATGATCGACACGAAGACGGCGCTTAAAATGACAAGAGAAGAGAATGTGAGCTGTCCAGCTTCTTGTGAATCAAGATTTAGCTGTTTAATGATCGATCCGATTGTAGTCGGAAGAGAGGAGAGGATACCGATGGTGATGATTAAGCTTATGCCATTACCAATCCCCTTTTCTGAAATCTGCTCGCCAATCCACATTAAGAACATGGTTCCAGCAGTCATTGTCGTCATAACGATCAGGTAGAAGAGCCAAGGGATTCCAAAAGCTTGAACATCTGCTAGCTCGCTGACGATAATTCCAGGAGACTGGAGGTTTAACTGGAAGGCGTACTTAGCAAAAAGACATGCTTGAAAAAGAGCAAAAAAGACGGTCACAATGCGAATCCACTTTCCCAACTTTCTGCGACCTGAGTCTTGATTCTCTTTCATCTCTCGCTGCATAGAAGGGAGAACCGCAGTGAGAACTTGCATCACGATCGAAGCAGAGATGTAGGGCATAACGCCAAGTGCGATGATCGTCATGTGGGCGAATGCACCACCCGAAAAGACGTCCATAAGTTGGAAGAGGTTCTGCCCTCCCCCAGTGGCTGTGCGGAAGAGGTCTACGGCTGCATCGCCATTAATTCCGGGCACGGGAATATGTGCACCAATTCGGCAGATGACGAGCATCAAGAGCGTAAAGAAAATCTTTGCTCTAAGCTCTGAAACAGATAGAATCCGTTTTATTCCCTCAATCATGCGCCTGTATTCTCATTATTTTTTTGGCCTTCGCGGAGCTCTTATTTAAAAAAGAGACCTCTGAAGGCCCTAAAAGGCTTTCTAAAGCGTCGTTACTCTGCAGCTCTTCCTAAAGTGAGAACTTTGTAAGAAACTGATTTCTTTTCGAGTTTCTCGACTGCCGCTTTGGAAAAGTGGTGAGCTTCAATTGAGCACTTCTTTGTGAGCTCTCCTGTTGAAAGTACTCTAATGCCTCCGCCAAGTCTGCGAGGAATGAGTCCTTTTGCTCTGAGTGTCTCATAATTCACAACTTCGCCATCTTTGAAGTGTTCGTTGATAAGATCAAAATCGAGCTCGAATGCATCGGACTGAAAGCGTGCATTAGGAAAGCCGCGGCATGGAAGAATACGATAGAGAGGTCTTGCGCCCCCTTCTCTTCCGAAGTTGCGGGCATAACCTCTGCGTGCCTTATCTCCTTTGATACCACGGCAGCTTGTCTTACCTCTTCTAGAGCCCATTCCGCGTCCTACGCGCTGGACCTTTCGTCGTGGTCTGTCGGTGTTTGCGAGTGTAGATAGAGATAGGGAGTTCATACAAGGCCTCTTATTGATAAGCACTCTTTTCTATTCTTCAGGCTAAGCAGAGCTCTGATTGTTGCTCTTACCTGGTTCAAGGGGTTGTTAGATCCGTAGCTCTTTGCTACGATATCTTTTAAACCGCCAAGTTCTAAAACTGATCTAACTTTGGATCCAGCGACAACGCCTGTTCCTTCACGAGCGGGCTTCAGAAGAACTCTTGAGCCATCCCACATCACATCAACTTCGTGAGGAATTGTTCTGCCTTCCATCTCGAAGGTCATCACATTCTTTCGCGCCGCCTCTGTGCCCTTGCGGATTGCATCAGACACCTCGTTTGCTTTAGCAAAGCCAAAGCCGATGTGTCCGTTCCCATCCCCAATAATCACTAGAGCTGAAAAGCTAAACTTACGTCCACCCTTTACAACCTTTGAACAGCGGTTGATATAGAGAACTTTCTCTTCGAACTCTGTTCCGAAGTCATCTGCGTGCTTAAACTGGTATCTCTCGCGCGACATCACGTTGTCCTATAGCTTAAAATTGAAGTCCTGCTTCGCGAGCTGCATTTGCAAGCTCTGCGATAAGCCCATGAAATTTAAATCTACCTCTATCAAAAACCACGCGATCGATGTTCTTCTCTTTTGCGAGCTTCGCAATGCGTGTTCCAACTTCTTTCGCAGTTGTTTTTGACTTTCTAACTTGCTTGCCTTTCTGCTTAAACTCTTTGCTCATTGTTCCGATTCCAGCCAGAGTGACTCCGGTCTCATCGTCAATGATCTGCGCTGCAATGTGCTGATTGCTCTTATAAACGCTAAAACGCGGTTTCACAGAACTACCTCTTAGGTGTTTTCTGATTCTCATCACGCGTTTAATGCGCTTTTCAGTGCGCTGTACTAAATTACTTTCCATGACCTGCTCCTAACGCTTATGCTGCGGCTGTCTTGCCTTTAGCTGCTTTGCCATCTTTCTTGCGAACGTACTCATTTTCATAACGGATCCCTTTGCCTTTATAAGGCTCTGGGGGCTTCATCGCACGAACGGCTGCTGCAAATTGCCCTACAGCATGCTTGTCGATTCCTGAAATTGTGATCGCAACACTCTTTTCGATCTCTACTTTTACGCTCTTCGGGATCTCAATTTTTGTTGGGTGAGAAAAACCGAGCTGAAGGTCGAGCATATGGCCAGCGATAGCGGCTCTATATCCTACGCCAATCAGGGAGAGTTTCTTCTCAAAGCCTGTGCTTACACCGATGATCATGTTATTGATCAGTGCGCGGTAGAGACCGTGTGTTGTGCGCGGCATCTCTACTTTCTCATCTCTCTCAACAAAGACCTTAGAATCTTCAACTTTAACTGTAATTCCACGCTCTAGTGGATAGGAAGTTGCGCCTTTAGGCCCCTTTACATGAAGTTTGCCACCTTCCGTCTTAATCTCTACGCCTTTTGGAAGAGCGATAGGTGATTTGCCGAGTCTTGACATGATTAAATTCCCTTAATTCTTATATTACCAAACCAGGCAGAGTAGCTCGCCGCCAACTTTCTGCTCTCTGGCTTTTTTACCATCTAAAATTCCGCTTGGAGTAGAGAGAATAGCCACGCCTAATCCTCCGAAGATTCTCGGGATATTGCGATAGCCTACATAGCGTCTCAGACCAGGCGAAGAGACTCTCTTCAACCCTTGAATGACAGGCTGTCTTCCAAAGCCGTATTTCAAGAAGATGCGCATTCTTCCGCCAGCTTCATCGACGAGAAAATTGTCGACAAAACCTTGCTCCTGCAAGACTTTTACAATGCTAGCCTTCTCGCGGCTATGATAGAGATCTACGAAACGGTTACGCGCTAGCGCCGCATTTCGTATTCTTGTTAAAAGATCAGCTATTGGGTCGTTAATTGCCATGTTCTAGTTCCCTATTCTTCCGTTTTAAAAGGAAAGCCGAGCATTTTTAAGAGCTCCAGGCACTCCTCATCACTTTTAGCTGTTGTTACAAAGGTGATATTCATCCCTTGCGTACGCTTAACGTCATCTAAGTTAATCTCAGGAAAGATGATCTGCTCTTGTATACCTATAGAGTAGTTCCCCTGACCGTCGCACTTAATTGGAAAGCCGCGAAAGTCGGGAATACGAGGAGATACAATGTGGCAGAATCTGTCGAGAAACTCATACATGCGCTTTCTGCGTAGCGTCACTTTAAGTCCAATCGCTTGCTCTTCGCGCAGTTTGAAGTTAGCAATCGACTTCTTCGCTTTGGTAACAATCGGCTTCTGTCCTGAAAGGAGAGCGATCTCCTTTAGGCAGTCTTGCATCGCATTCTTATCTTTCGTAGCCTCTGCAATCCCCATGCTAATGACAATCTTCTTTAGCTCTGGAACTAGCATCGCATTCTCATACGAAAACTTGTCTTGCAGACCTTTGCGGGCTTCTGTTCTGTACTTCTTGAGCACTCTAGGCAGTGTTTTTTGCATTATTTTTGCTCAGCTCCACTAATTTCTCGATAGACAACCTCTTTGCTGCCATCTAAATAAATCAGTTCTTTTTTTCCTTTCGATGACACTCTTGCTTTCAATTTGAGAGGCTTGCCATCTTCTCCGCAGATTCTGACGTTAGAGATATGCATAGACATCTCGAACTCCATGATTTCTGGAGTTGGCACCTTGCTCTTTCTCTTCACGTGCTTCTTACGGATGTTCAATCCTTGCACAACGACTCGCTCGGCCTTTCTAGAGAGAACTTTTCCTGTCTTCCCTCTTTCGTTTCCGGCGATGACAACTACTGTGTCGTCCTTTTTAATCCATTTATTCATCTTATATCTCGCTTAGATAACTTCTGGGGCAAGTGAGGTAATTTTAACGAAACCGCTTTCACGCACCTCTCTTGCAACTGGGCCAAATATACGGCTACCACGTGGATTATCTTTATCGTCGATAATCACGCAGCTATTGTCGTAGAAGCGTAAGAACGAGCCATCACCTCTGCGGATATAACTCTTCGTTCTAACGATCACAGCGCGTACGACTTCGCCTTTTTTTACACTTCCTTGTGGATCGGCCTCTTTGACCGAGCAGATAATCACATCACCTACGTGGGCATATCGTCTCTTAGAGCCGCCTAGCACTTTAAAGCAGCGCACGCGTTTGGCTCCAGTATTATCAGCTACCCAAAGGTCGGTTTCTTGTTGAATCATGGTCCGTTTACTCGACTACTTGTGTTTAAGATACGACGCTCAAAACTCTCCATCTCTTCAGCTTAGATAGCGGTCTTGTCTCTACAATCCTCACTACCTGCCCTACTTCAATCTTCTGATCTTCAACATGGGCGTAATACTTCTTTCCACGTGTGATCACTTTATTAAAAGTGGGATGCCGGAATGTTCTCACTACCTGCACTGTGACTGTCTTTGCCATCTTGTTGGAGACAACAACACCTTCACGAATTTTCTGTTTCATCTTTTCCATTAGGGTCTCCTGTTGTCAGAAGAGCTCTTCTCTCGAAGGATAGTGAGAAGCTTTGCTCGGTCGCGTCTTTTCTGCTTGACCAGATGGGGCTTTTCCAACTTTCTTGAGATGTTTAGCTCACAGTTCATCTGATAGATCTCTCTAGAGAGCTCTTCGAGCTGTGTCTTTAATTCGCTTTCGCCTTTTTCGCGCAATTCTTTTACTTGCAACATATGTCCTCTTAAACTCTCTCTACCCGCTCGACAAAACGCGTGCGGATCGCTATCTTTGCGGCTGCTCTTCGGAGAGCGTTCTGAGCCATCTCTTTTGGTACGCCACCTACTTCAAATAAAACTCTTCCGGGTCTGATGACAGCCACCCAATGATCGGGGGCGCCTTTTCCTTTACCCATACGAGTTTCAGCAGGCTTCTTAGTTACTGATTTGTCTGGGAAAACGCGGATCCAGACTCTACCTCTTCGGTTGAAGTAGCGGTTAATTGCAACCCTGCAGGCTTCAATCTGATGGTTAGTCAAACGGCCGCGATCGAGGGCTTGCATTCCGAATTCGCCGAAATCGAGAAAGTTGCCAGCCTTACTTAAACCAGTATGCTTGCCTTTCTGCATCTTTCGAAACTTAGTACGCTTGGGCATCAACGACATATATTACTAGCCTCCTCCCGCCTTCGTTTGCTCTTCACCAATATTAATCCATACTTTCACACCGATTGAACCGTATGTGGTTTCAGCTCTTCCCATCGCATAGCGAATGTCAGCTCTGATCGTGTGAAGAGGTACTCGGCCCTCTTTATACCACTCTGTGCGTGCAATCTCTGCGCCGCCGATACGTCCAGAAACTTGGACCTTAACACCGGCAGCTCCAGCTGCCAGGGCAGCTTGAATCGCTTTTTTCATTACCCTTCTAAAAGGAACTCTTCGCTCTAGTTGTTTTGCAACTCCATCCGCTACGAGCTTCGCATCTAGGTCTGGGCGCCTAATCTCTTCTACTTCAATCCAGATCTCTTTGCCGGTAAGTCTTTTGAGATCCTGTTTTAGCACATCGATCTCAGCACCTTTTTTCCCGATTACAAGACCAGGGCGAGCTGTATGAATCGTCACTTCAATTTTACCGCTCATTCTCTTGATTGTGAGCTCGGAAGCTCCGGCGCAGCACGCCTTAGTCATAAGAATTTTGCGGATCATGTTATCTTCGCCCAAGAGTTTGCCAAACTCACCTTTGTCTGCGTACCAGACGGACTGCCACTTCTTGGTGCGGATTAATCTAAAGCCTATCGGCGATGTCTTTTGGCCCATTATTGCTCCTATTCAGCTGCCACGACGATGGTAAAATGACTTGTTCGTTTCATTACGGGTGCACGTCCGCCGCGGCTCTTTGACTTAGCGCGCTTTAGGACTGGTCCCGCATCTACTCTAACCTCTTTAACAAATAAGTCTCTGCGTTGAACATTCAGTTGTGTTTCAGCATTAGCAACTGCGCTATCGAGAGTCTTCTTAAGAAGTTTACCCGCTTTCATCGGGCTCAGTGTGAGCTGAACTGTCGCAGCATCAACCTTCATTCCTCTGATTACGTCAGCCATTAGGCGCGCTTTTCTCGGAGGGATTCTTATGTATTTTGTGATTGCTCGAGCCATCTGCATAGTTATTTTCCTTCAGCTGGTTTGGCCGCGGGAGCAGCAGCAGCTGCAGCTCCAGCTTCGGCAATTTTCTTGGATCCGTGGCCTTTAAAGATACGCGTTGGTGAAAATTCGCCAAGGCGGTGTCCCACCATATTCTCAGATACAAAAACGTTGATAAATTTACGTCCGTTGTACACTTCAAAAGTGTGCCCGATCATGTCTGGGATGATCATCGATCTACGCGACCATGTTTTAATCGGTTTTTTTGCCCCAGAAGCATTGAGCTTCACTACTTTGTCCATGAGATGGTGGTCTACAAAGGGACCTTTTCTCAGCGATCTTCCCATACTAGCCTCTATTTCCTTCGATCTTTAACGATCCACTTATTCGATTTACGTTTAGAACGGGTGCGGTATCCCTTTGTGCACATAGCCCATGGGGTCTGTGGGAGGTAGCCGTTATGCTTTCCTTCGCCGCCGCCGTGTGGGTGGTCAACTGGGTTCATCGCAGTTCCGCGAACAGTTGGGCGAACGCCTTTCCAGCGCATACGACCCGCTTTACCTTCTACGCGAAGATTTCTCTCTGCGTTAGAAACAACTCCGAATGTCGCTCTGCAATCTTCGTTAACCATACGGATCTCGCCAGATGGCATTTTGAGAGTGACGTAACCGCCGCTTCTCGCCATGAGCTGAGCCGAAAGTCCTGCTGAGCGAACTAATTTACCACCTCTACCTGGGTAGAGTTCAATGTTGTGAATCACAGAACCAAGAGGCATCGCTTTCATGCGCATGCAGTAGCCTGGATCAAAAGGAGCTTCATCGCTTGTAGAGACCGTGTCGCCTGCTTTCATGCCCTGTGTAGCGATAATGTAGCGCTTCTCACCGTCAGCATAGTGGAGAAGTGCAATAAACGCGCTTCTGTTTGGATCGTATTCAACAGAGGCAACCTTTGCAGTGACGTTCTCTTTGTCTCTTCTGAAATCGACAAGGCGGATCACTTTTTTGTGTGCAGCGCTTCCCTTGTGGCGACATGTGATGTGACCATGGTGGTTACGACCGCTTGTGCGAGTGACTCTCATCAAGAGAGTCTTCTCTGGTGCAATCGAGGCTCTTCCATCGCGTGTCAGCTCTGCGTTGCTTGTGAGCACCAGGTGTCGCTGCGATGGTGTATTTGGACGAAACTTCTTTGTCATTGCGTTTCCCTTGTCCCTTTAAACTTTTTCGTCTAGTGAGTCGCCAGGTTTTAGAGACACGATCGCTTTCTTAAAGCCCGCTTTATGGCCGATACGACCTCTAATGCGTCTTGGCTTCTGCTTTACAGTGACCGTGTTAACCTTGGTGACGTTGATCTTTTTCTCAGCATAGATCTCTTCGACAGCGTCAGCAATTTCTTGCTTGTTCGCTTTTTTGTCGACGAGGAAGACATACTTTGGTGTTTCGCACTTTCTTACGCACGCATTGCTTGAGTTTGTCTTAAGCTGCTCGAGAACTTTTGCTTTCTCTGTGACGTAGCGCGACTTGATGATATCGAAAGGACTTCTCTTAGACATCGCTTCCTCCGAGAATAACCATTAGTTCGTCCATTGCAGGCTCTAAGATGACTAGCTCGTGGTTCACGGCAATGTCATACCCACTTACATTGGGGAAGAGCATCATATTTACTTTAGGAATATTGCGCAGACTTTTTAAGAAGAGCTCGTATTTTTCTGAAGGAGCTACTGCTTTCTCATTCTTTGGAGCTGCATCTAAGAAGCCCTCTGCGAGAAAGAGAACGCGCTTTCCTTCGAACTTGCAAGTCTCAAGAAATTGAGCGACAGTTTTTGTCTTAGGCTCTTTTAGGGGAGCAACTTGGAGGACATGAAGCTTGTTATCGAGGATTTTTTCTTGAATGAGCTGGCGGATCGCTGCTCTTCTCTCTTTCTTATTAATGCTGACGTGCTGGTCAAACTTTGCGCGTGGTGCGTGGACTCTGCCCCCGCCCTTGTACTGAGGAGCGCCTAGATAACCCTGTCTTGCGCGACCGGTACCCTTTTGAGGATGGGGCTTCTTACCGCTATGGTTTACTTCCGATCTTGTCTTTGTATGCGCAGACCACTGTCTTGCGTTATTGCGGATAGCCACAAGATAGTCTTTGACCATCTGCGAGTTCGCGGAGGTTTCAAGCAGATCGTCTGCTATTTCCACCTTTCCGATTTCGGCTCCCGCGAGATTATATTTTTTCAGAATCGCCACTGTCTTGCTCCTTACCCGTCTCTACTTCGTGATCTTTTTTGCTTTCATGATGTAAAGCAGTCCGCCGCGTGCGCCAGGAATTGCGCCTTTAACGATGATAACCTGCTTCTCAGAATCGACTTTGACAACTTCTAAATTCTGGACTGTAACGACCTCGTCGCCCATGTGCCCCGATTTTTTCTGACCTGGCAAGCAGCGTCCTGGAGAGGTACGCATACCTGTGGATCCGCCATGTCTGTGGAAGCCAGAACCGTGCGATGCTGGACCGCCAGCAAAGTGGTGGCGCTTAATCACCCCTTGGTGCCCTTTTCCTTTTGACACGCCGCGGATGTCGACATAGCGCACATCTGCAAAGTGGTTGACATCGATCTCTTGACCTACTGTGTATCCGTCGACGCTTTCAAGGCGCGTCTCTCTGAGGCGCTTGCGCGGCTCTACATTTGCTTTCGCAAAGTGGCCCTGCTGCGGCTTGGAGACGTTCTGCTTCTTGTGCTGTTTAAACGCGCCGAGCTGAACGGCAGTGTAGCCATCAGTCTCTTTGGTCTTAACTTGCGTAATAACGTTTGGCTCTGCGGAGATCACGCTGCAGACGACGAGGTTTCCCTCTGCGTCGAACAGTCTGGTCATCCCGATCTTCTTTCCCATCATTTTCAATGTCATACAGATTCCCGAGGCGAATATTACGCCTTATTCAGAAAAATTTTCGGCTTACTACCCTGGCCTTCTCTGGGCCATTTTCAGGACCCACGAACCTAGCCAGCTTCGATTTAAAGACAGTCTTCTGGACTGAAGCGAAGAGGCTAGCAAAATTCTTGATTTTCTCACAATCAAAAATTCAAGACAGACTTCGCACGAAGTATGGGATAGATTAAGGAGTCTGCTCTATTTCCCTCAAGATTTTTCTGCTTCCCCTTCCTTTTCCCGAGCCCTTTTTGACACTATTCCTATAGGGGATTTCGAGATCTTGCGAGGTGAGAAGAACCTTTTTAAAAGAGATCTGCTTCCGGTCTGCAGTTTTTAGAAGGCCCGCCTCTTTTAGTGCCTCCTTAGCGGTGATTCCCGGAGAAAAAAGATAGAGACCAGGCCTTTCGACGGCGCCTTTAATAGAAATTTCAATTTTTGGAGCTCTAGCTCTCTCGGCCAGATGGGCTCTCAGATCTCCCTCTTTGGCGAGCTGAAAGGGCCAAGAAATGAGAGCCAGGAGCAGGATGAGCCCACTTACAAGGCCTATCGAGATCCATTCGCGAATATAAAGTTTAGACGGGCTGGGGGATGACAGGGAGAGCCTCTCTTTCAGGTCTCATGAACTGATTGCGGTAGATGTATGAGGCGGTCAAAAAAAGAAAGCTACTTAGAAAGAGGGCGATCGAGAGCGAAGGGAGTAGAGCCTCTTCGACAAAGAGCGAGATGATCCCGAGGATCGACCAGGCAAACATCGAAATGCGGTTGCCTAGATCAAATAGTGCTAAAATTTTTTCTTGCTCTCTCGCCTCGTTTGACTCACTTAAAAGTACGCATAACGCGTCTGAAATCGCAAAGAGAGAGAGAAGAGCAGAAGATCCATAACCGACCGCTCTTGCAAAAGGGGCTACTGCACCCAGAGAGATTACCCGCACCGAATCGGCCCAATGCAAGGAGTTTGCTGAGATGCAGGTGAATGTCGTTGCTGTTAATGCGAGGTCTCTTCCCACCTCTTCTTCGCCACTTGCCACCCTGTAAAGGGAGCTGATGAGCTTAAAAAGCGAATCTACAAGGAGAAGGATCCAGATGCTTCCGAACAGATAATCAGAGAGGCCTGCACCAGAAGAATCTGCCTCATGCGCTGGCTCCAGCTGCTGGGAATCGATCAAAGAGATGGGCCGAGAGGCTGAAAGCGCGAGCGTCATCTTAAACCGCGCCTAGCAGGTGCGGATCTGCGTTTTTGGCATCGTCGAGCATTCTCTCGTAAAAATAGCCGTAGAGTTTAGAGACGAGGAAGATCGTTGAAAGACCCAAAAGGAGAGGCGGAAGAAGCGCTACGCTCTCGATGACGATATCGAAGATAAGGGCCCCGAGAAGAATTGCAGAGAGGATAATTGAGGCGCAATCTTTTACAATCTTTACGATCGCAAGCCACTCTCTCTCCCCTGCCTCGGCGAGATTAACCCCCTCTCTTCTCTTTGTCTGTTCAATCTCTCCAATCCGAGTGATCTGGTCGTAGAGATCGACGAGATCACCTGCCAGGGAAGCGACGCAATTACCTCCACCTACCCAAGGGGTTGCGCTTCTGAGATCGATCCAGCGCTTGTTCTGAAAGGTGGAGAGCATCTTGGTGGAGGAGTAGACGAGATTTGAGCTCTGAAGGAAGAGGCCTCTGGTTGCTTCTTCAATTTTTGAACAATCTGAGCCAGCTACTTCGATAAATCTACCCAGCTCCCCTCCCCACTTCACAGCCTCTATGAGTGTTGCAGGGATGGCGAGCAGCCCCCAGACATCGGCAGCGCTAGCTCTTACCTCGCCAAGCAGCTGGTGCTGACTTGTGGTTAGAGGCAGATAGCTGCCATACCTGCAGCCGATCTCAAGCCCATCAAAAAAATCTGTCCCACCTTCCAGCGTAGAAAAGTAGGTGGGGAGGTGGTAAAAAAAACCTTGCGGCGCTGCAGCTGGTGGAGAGCTCATTTTTATTTGCTCTCCAAGCTCCAGCCATTCACGTCCGTGTAGGGCACATTCAGAGAAACAGCAGGAACCCCAGATTTAAGCTGCTTCTCAAGCTCCCCTTTGCCTTGCACATAGAGCTCTCCAAGTATAGTTGGCGCATACTGGACGAAAGACCTGCTTGCAAACTCGCTAATCAGGGTGAAAAAGAGAGCGCTTGTAGACGCGGCAAGAATCCAGAGAGCAGCATTGGGCACTACATAGAAGGCCGAAAGGAGGGCGATTGCTGCCATGGCGACGTAAGAGATGGCTTTGCAGAGGTCGATAAGAACAAGGCCAATCTTTTTCAGTGCAAATTCCTGCTGTATCGCGTAACCCTCATCACTGGGGTGATATATCGAACCATCATTATCATCTTTCCAACTTATCGCTGTGTCTTCCTTCCTATAAGCGCTGATCGCTTTGGAGAGCTCCACAACATCTCTGCATATCCAGTCGAATGCAAAGAAAACAGTCGCAGCCGAGTAGATGCGGCTAAAAAGCGTCATGGTGGCAGCTGGAAGCTGGATGATGCGAGAGCTATTGAGAAGCTCAACCCCATCGCAGAAAGAGGGAAGAAAGCGTGCGCCGCCAGCTGCGATCTGATAGAGCTTTTCTCCATCGGGTTGAATGAGAAAAGTTTGAACATTCTTGATAAGTCCAACTGCTCTAGCAGGACCTTGGAAGAGACTTGCAGTCTGTCCGATGCTCTTTCCCAACCCGCCGACCGTAGCGGCCTCGGCCGAAATCTTGGGATTCGCATACTTCATACACTCCACAACGAGCTGTGGAATTTTTGCATACTGTTCGATCCCTAAAGCGGTAGTTCCATAATCGACTGCCTGATCAGCAAGCCATAGAGGAGCGTCAAGATAGCCGCAGCAAGAAGAGGATGTCATAAAACTCCAGGTTTATAATTGTTATCGATCGCGGTCCAACCATCTGCATTTGTGTAAGGAATATTTAAGCAGATAGGAGAAACTCCATTTTGAAGCTGTACTACGGATTTTTTTGTGTGGTCTTCCAAAAGTTTCTGCACATCTTTCGCATATTCTATAAAAGATCTACCCGCAAATTCGCCAATGAGAGTGAAAAAGAGGGCGCTTGTAGAGGCAGCTAGAATCCAGAAAGCAGAAGCAGAGAGAAGCGCGAACATGGCGAGCGCGACGTAGGAGACAGCTTTACAGAGATCGACAAGCGCAAGCCCGATCTTTCTAAGGGCCCACCCCTCTCTCATCTCGTTACCTTTGTTTCCAGGGACCAAAGATTTTGTGTTGATAACCCTGGTCAACAGATCTCCTTCTGCTGGAGACGCAACTGTGTTTGCGACCGGGTCAAGATGCATGATTTGCACATCTTTTACTCGGTCGTAAGTTTTTCCGCCTCCCCAAGATTTAGTCGCTCCTTCTTTCCACACAGTCCACTCTTTCTTCACATACTCTGTTTCTTGCTTGACCCACTTTATGTCTTTTGCTTCTGTTGCAATGGCATCGAGCCCTTTGCCGATTTCGACGAAATCTCTAAGGATCCAGTCGAAGGCAAAGAAGGCCATTGCTGCCGATTGGATACGACTAAAGAGAGCCAGCGTGGGAGCAGAGAATTGGAAGATCTTGTTCATCTGCATGAGTTGAGCTCCATCGTAGAGAGGAGGCAAGAGGCGCGCGCCGCTCACCATGAGATCCCAAGTTGTCTCGCCATTAGGCGCTCTAGCAAACTCCTGGACTCTGCCTGCAATGGAGACGACCCTACTTGGAATTGCGAGGGCGCTTGCGATCCTTCTGGTGCTCTCTCCCAATCCGCCGATGGTTTCAATCTCTGGAGCAACTTTTGCTGTTGGGTTGAAGTGTTTCATCAAGAGCGGCGTGAGCCTTGCAGCTTCTGCATAGGTCTCCACTCCAAACGTAGTCGTGGCGAAGTCACTTGCATATCTTGTTACCGCAAATGGAAAGTCGAAGATGCTGGTAGGAGCTGCTGCTGTTGCCATATTTCCCTAAAATGAAGTTTGTTAATTTCCTATAAAAATTTTGGAGGTTTAATGAGCCCAGCCAGAGCGGTCTGCGCCTATGACATTTAAGCAGACCGTGGGAAGACCCTGTTTAACCTGGTCTCTAGCGGTGTTATAATGATTATTTATCTCCAGAGCGGGCTGCAGATACTCAATAAGAGATCTCTCTGCAAACTCGGTGATCAGCGTGAAAAAGAGAGCGCTAGTCGATGCGGCGAGAATCCAGAGAGGAGCGCTAGGCATAGTAAAGAAGGTCGCAAGAAGAGTAATTGCTGCCATGGCAACGTAGGAGATCGCTTTTGCAAGGTCTGCAAGGGCAAGGCCCATCTTACGAAACGCCCACTCTTGTCTTAACTCATAATGTTGACCAGAGCTAAAAGGGTGAGAATACTCCTCTTTCATCCACATAGAGTACCCTTTGCAAAATTCGACAACGTCCCTGCGCATCCAGTCCAAGGCGAAGAAGGCCGTTGCCGCAGAATGAATGCGGCTAAAGAGGGTCATCGTAGGGGCAGTGAACTGAAAGATCTTGTTATTATGAAGGACTTGAGCTCCGTCGCAGAGAGGGGGAAGCAGGCGTGCGCCGCTGACCAGAGTATCCCAAGCCTCGCCCGCCACAACATCCCAATCTTCGTCAGATTTTTCGACAAGCGTCTCCACATTTTTCGCAATCGCGCGAATCTTGGCAGGGCTTGAAAGGAAGCTCGAGATCTCTCTCACGTTCTTTCCCAACGCACCAAGAGCTGTGACTTCAGGGGCAACTTTCGCACCGAAATGCGCCATGAGAAGAGGTGTAAGCCGTGCAGCCTCTCCACCAGCCTCTATTCCAGGAAGGGTTGCAGCAAAGCCGCTTGTATAGCCGATAAGGTCGAAAAGCGGATCGTAGCAGCCTGTAGAAGGGGTCGGTGTTCCCATATGTCCTCGAAATGAAGTTTATTAGTTTTCAGCAAAAAATTTTAGAAGAAGAGCCCTAATTAAGTAAAGCTGTGCCAGCTTGCAGCTGGCACAGTCAGCAAGAAATTATTAAACAGCGACAGGAACAGGAAGCTTCTTCGCAGCTGCGTTCTGATTTGCCGCTACGAGCGCTCCATCTACGCGTTCTGCATACTCCTTAAAGGATCTTCCTGCGAACTCTCCAAGAAGAGTGAAGAAGAGAGCGCTTGTCGCGCAAGCGAGAATCCAGGTTCCAACATGTGGAATGGTCAAGAAAAATGCGGAGATCAGTGCAAACGCTGCAAGCGCAACGTAGGAGATCTCTTTTAACATGTCGACAGTGATCAGGCCGATCTGTCTGAGCGACCACTCGGCTCTATCGTTAGCATTAGTCTGACCTGGCGCAGGAGCTTGCATGTAGATCTCCACCTTGCCCATCAAAAGGCTAGTGTCTCTGACGAGGAGATCGGTCATTGTCCAGAAGAGAGCTGCTGCATTGAGGTTGCCAAGAGCCTTCATGCCTGGGAAGTTGATCACGCGATTGTCGTGCAAGAGCTCAACAGTATCGTGGATCGGAGAGACCATATTTCTCACTCCCGCAACCATCTCATAGCCAGTTTCAAGGCTCGGGTTTGATTCAAGTCGCACAACTCTTTCTATGAGGTTCCAGATCTTTCCTGGGAGCTCAAGAGTACCGCCAGCAAAGTTTTTTATACCTTTAAAGAGTTTATCCGCTGCGTGCCAGCTTGGGCTTGCATTTGAATCAAATACTTGAACCCATTGAGGGCCAGTTCTCAAAAGCTTTGCAGCATCCTTTACGCCAGCGTTGCTGTCTGTAAAGTAGTTGTTAGCTTGCGCTCCTAACCACATAACTTTACCACAAAGGCCAAAGTCATATCCGCACCCTTGTGTTCCAAGAGAGCTTCTGGCGTCAAATGTAGCTCCTGCTGTAGTCATAAATTCCTCCAATTTTGCGTACGTTATTAAGAAACTTTAAAGATTCGCGGATAGCATACGCCAGGAGCGGAATTAAGTAAAGCGACTCAACTCTTTAATACACGCATAATTAATCGTTAGTTTATTAATAAAATTAAAAACAAAAAAACACACAAAATCCAAATAAACAGAAATTAAAAAGCACGCCAAATAAACTGTTTTTTACTCTTGGACGGGGATTTTGCTCTGCGCAGTTAAAGAAAAAATATTAGAATTGGAAGGAGGGAAGCGTGTGTAGACCGCGTAGAAATTCTTGGGAAGAGAGCAGTTTTTTACCTTCCAGTTGGACTTCTAGGAGATGGAGAGCCTGCTCTCCACAAGCGACGATAAGCCCCTCTTTACCCGAGGAGAGAAGCTCGCCTGGCTGTCCACTCTTTTCTGTAATTAGACGTGCGCGTTTAATTTTTAATCGCTTCTTCTCCTCTCCAATCTTCACAAAGCACCAGGCGCCAGGGAAGGGAGAGAGGGCTCGAACGAGGTTATGAATTTTTTTAGCTGGCAGATTCCAGTGAATCTGCTCCTCTTCAGGGGTGATTTTCGGAGCGAATGTAACTAGGGAGGGGTCTTGAGGAGTTTTTTTAACTCTCCCCTTCTCAAAATCTTCGATGACTTTGGTGAGAGCAGGGCGTGCGAGGTCGCAAAGTTTTTTTTCGAGTTCTCCATGGGTCATCTCTTCAGGGATAGGGAGCTTAACAACTTCGATAAGATCCCCAGCATCCATCTGCAGAACCATCTCCATGATGCTCACTCCAGTTTCCGCGCATCCATCCATCAGACAGCGCTGCATGGGAGCGGCTCCACGGTACTTTGGCAGGAGGCTAGTGTGGATATTGATCGCTCCCATCTTCGGGAGGTCGAGAATGTTCTTTTTGAGAATCTCTCCGTAGGCCACAACGACAAAGAGGTCGGCTTGAAAAGCGGCAAGAATCTCTGCAAACTCGGGAGTAGAGGCCTTTTCGGGTTGAAACAGAGGAATCTCGGGCTTGAGCCTCTGCACACACTCTTTAACGGGAGGAGAGGAGACGCGCTGCGATCTACCAAACGGGCGATCGGGCCTTGTGACGACAGCGACAACAGAAATTTTTTCTTGAAATAGATATTCTAGAACACTTGCCGCAAAGGAGCTTGTTCCTAGAAAGACAATACGCATCTAGAATTTAAACCTGAGCTTCCTCTTCCTCTAAGAGCTCTTCGAGCGACTCAAACTCTTCTTCGCTAGAGCTTCCTTGGAGGCCGATAAGTCCGCGTTTTGAATTGCGGCAGAAGTCGATCCAGTGACGAACGTGCGAGTTGATCTCCACTTCATCTTCAATGATCTCGAGAGCTGCTGAAATTCTTAAACCGGAGCGGTAGGTGAGCTTGAACGCTTTTGTTAGAGCTCTGCGCACCTCGATGGGGAATCCGTGGCGTTTTAAACCGATTAGATTTAATCCGCCGAGCTTATATGGAGCGCCAGCTCCTAGCGTATAAGGAGGAACGTCGTGTGTGATGCGGCTAAACCCGCCGACCATCGAGTAGCAGCCGATGCGGGAGAACTGGTGGACTGGTGTCATGCCACCAATGATCGCAAAATCTTCTACGACAACGTGACCCGCCAGCATGGCGTTGTTTGCCATGATAACGCGGTTGCCGATCTCGCAGTTGTGTGCGACGTGGCAGTAGGCCATGATGAGGCATCCATCGCCGAGCTTAACAACAGAGCCCTCTTGGCAAGAGGAGTTGATTGTCGCAAACTCGCGGATTTCGCAGTTTTTTCCAATGGTGACGTAGGTCTTCTCACCGCGGAATTTCAGATCTTGAGTTTTTGTGCCGATGCTCGCAGAGGGCCAGATCACAGTTCCTTCGCCAATTGTGGTGTTGCCATCGATGTAGGCGTGAGATTTAATCACGACATTGTCGTGTAGAGTAACTGTTCCTTTCACCACTGCATAGGCCTCGACTGTGACATTCTCGCCGATGATTGCACCTGGCTCAATGACCGCGTAAGGATGAATATTTGACATGCGAATCCAATCTTTATTGAGTTTTTAGAGCTGCTCTATACCAATGAGAGCAAATCCTATTTCTGCTTCTACCGCTAACTGGTCGTTTACTAGCGCCTTTGCCATGATTCTTCCGCCCTTGCTGCTCACGTGGAGCCCCTGAGCGTGCAGGATAAGCACATCTCCGGGCATGACAGGACGTCTAAATTTGGCGTTATTTACATTTAAAAGAACCGCGATCTTATCGCTCTTGCCCTTCTGGTGTACGAGGATACCACCTGTCTGAGCTAGAGCCTCTAATACAAGCACGCCGGGCATAATGGGGGCCCCGGGGAAGTGTCCCTGAAAAAACTGCTCGTTTGAGGTGACGTTTTTCTGTCCGATGATGAAATTCTCTTCGAGATTCATCTCGAGAATTCTATCGACGAGAAGAAACGGATAGCGATGGGGCAGAATACGAGCGATCTGCTTCACATCGAAAACGAATGGTCGAGGTGAAGTACGTACAGACATTAGGCGTTCTCCATCTTGATATATTTTGCTAACTCTTTTGCAAAGGCGATATTCGACGTATGACCCGAGCGGATGGCGATAATATGGGCTGAAAACGAGATAGCCATTAAAGAGAGATCTCCGATCAGATCGAGCACCTTGTGGCGCACCATCTCATCTTTGAAACGGAGCCCTCCTGGATTTGCCACTGCGTTGTCTTTAATTAGAATTCCGCTTTCAAAACTTCCACCCTTTAAAAAGCCCTTTTCAATGAGCGGGGCGACATCCTCGTACAGAGAGAAGGTTCTAGAGGAGGCGATCTCCTCCTTGTAACGCGTCTCATCGACGACTATGGAGTAGAATTGAGAGCCGATAAAATCGCTGTGCGGATAGTGGAGTGTGTAGCTAACTCTATACTCATCTGAAGGGATGGCTACTAAGTGAGTCTCTTTTTGCGACCAGAAGACAGGAGCCTCGAGCTTGCCTTGAGTCCGCTCTTCGCCTAATACGCAGACGCCAGCTTGCTCGATCAGCTCGACAAAGCCGCGCGCGCTTCCATCTAGAATAGGCACTTCGGGACCTCTGATCTCAATTAAAACGTTATCGATCTGATACGCTTTAAGAGCAGAGAGAAGGTGTTCGACAGTTTGAACCAGCACGCCTTGAATTCCAATCATTGTGCAGCGCGGGGTCCCTTGCACATGGTCTAAAGTCGCAGGAAGAAAAGGTTTGTGAGGAAGATCTAGGCGCTGAAAAAGAATGCCTGTATCGGCTTCTGCAGGGCAGAGGCGGAGGGTGGTCTTCTCTCCTGTAAAAACTCCAACTCCAGAAATAGAGACCGAGCGCTGCAGAGTGCGCTGCTTGGTCCGCGTATATGTATGCGGAGTGTTATGAATTTCAGGGAGCGTACAAGGAAAGGACAAACCAGACCTCTCAAGTTTCTTAATTTACGATGACAGCAATATAATCGCTAGAAACTTATCCGACCTCTCTATTTTCAGCAAGCGATTTTGAAATATTCAAAATAATAAATTACCAATTACGGTTTTTTCTAAGTCTCAAAAAAGTCCCAAATAAAATAAGAGAAAGACCTACTACGCCACCGTCGCCAGAGAAGGTATAAAGGGTCTTGTAGTGATAGATAGGAAGCGTTGCAACAAGGGGTCCTGAGAGGTACTGCTTATCATCACCCAGCTCGCACATGATACAGGCTGGACGACCAAGACTGTCGATCGCTGCGCTCACCCCGGTGTTACACGCGCGAAAAAGAGGGAACCCATTTTCGACAGCTCTTAATCTGCCTAGATCGTAGTGCTGCTGAGGGAGCTTAGATGAGGGATACCAGTTGTCATTGGTGACATTAACTAGAATCTCTGCTCCCTTGAGACGATTTTCACGGATTAGATCTGGAAAGGTCTCTTCATAACAGATTGAAATAGAAAGAGCAGCAGCCTCTCCAAATACCTTCGCCCCCTCTCCTTTTGTAAAAAAATCTTTAATTCCATAGGTCTCTACGAAGGGAAGAAAACTTCTGCAAGGCAGGTATTCGGCCATAGGAAGGAGGATCTGCTTCTCATAACGTCCGACCTCTGTTTGATTGGGAGCGAAATAGAAGGCTGCATTATAACTTTTTTTACTATCCCGATCTTCATGTTCTAACCCGATCACCACCTCAGACTCAAAGTAGTTAGAGATCGCCTGCGTCCAGTAGCTATTTGAAACCATCCACCTCTCTTCACTCCCGATCCACTTCTTCCCTGCAAAAGGAAATTGAAGGGGCGGGAGAGTCTTGAGAACCCCCTCTCCGAGCTCCTGCCTCAATATCTGAATCACACTTTCAAGGGGGTAGATCGTTTTATCGCAATGGAATGGAACGGCGACCTCCGGAAAGACAATAAGGTCTAGTGAAGAGCTTTCAACAGATTTTAAAAAAATGAGAATGCGCTTCCACTGCTCCCAGGGAGAGATGAAGTGGTGGAGATGCTCTTGAAGAACGAGCTTCTCTGGGGGCAAGAGACCTGTCTGAATGAGGGCCACGGTAAGCTCTTTTTCAGGGGGATGTGCCGCGAGCTGCTCCTCGTGATAATTCAGATGAAGCACTCCAAACAGATAGGGAAAAGCTGCGAGTCCAATCCATAAAACAGCGCCCTTTAGCGCAGGTAGGCGCCTGTTAAAACAGGCATCTAGAACATTATACGCAGCCGCGTTAACGAGCATGACCCAGAAAGAGAGTCCCAACACGCCTCCAACAGTTGCAAACTGCAGGGAGGTGAGGCAAGAGGTCAGAGCAAGTCCGGAAGGGCTCCACGAGAAGCCGCATAAGAAGTAGAAGCGCGACCATTCGATCAGAGCCCAGAGCGAGGCGACTGCTAGAATCCTCATCGATCTGATTGGGCCTTCCCGAGGAATCAAGAGAGAGAGAAGGCCAAACTGAACACCGAGCCAGGTAGCGAGCCAGAAGTAGGCGAAGAGGATGTAGACTCCCTGAAAATCGATAGAGGTCATCCAAGAGAGTTGGATGCACTGGACGAGAGTGAACCAGATCGACGCCGCGCAAAAACGGGCGAACCTAGTTTGGAAACCGATTAACACTCTCCAGAAGAGAGCAAATCCGATTGCCGCTGCCACAGGGGCAAGCCAGGGGATCCAGCTCGGCTGGCCAAATGCCACGATCAGAAAGCTGAGAAAAGATAAAACCCATTGAGAAGGTCTAATCACTTTCTTTCGCCTTTTTAGGGGACGAAGAGCTGCCTTTACCGACTCCTAATATATAGAAGAGGCCTCCCAAGATACTTAAATTCTTGAGGAACATGATCATCTGAAGCTGGCGATCTGGGCCCTCTAAAAACCAGAAGTGGTGGAAGGTGAGTGTTACGGGGATGAGGAAAGCTGAAAGCAGAAAAGCTGCGAAGCGAACCTGTATCCCAAAAAACATCATAACACCGCCTAAGAGTTCAAATATGGTGGCGACGATCAGCAGCTGAGGGGTTACCGGAATTGCCATCTGCAGTAGATCTTGCGCCCAGACGATGCTCTGCGTGTAGTTGAGCAGGTCGCATAGCGCATTAATTAGGTAGGACTCTGTCCCCGGCCAGTCAAAAATTTTACCTATGCCCGATAGTATAAAAATAAGACTAAGCAAGATCCGACCTAGAACAGCAAATAAAGTTTTCATCTCGACTCCCAAGTTTCTTTTCACTCTGTCATAAAGTTTTTTTTCGTACAAATCAACCTTCTTTGCGGATATACTCTTCTCTGATAGATCTCTTGCGCAACCTGCTTTGTTTGAAAAAATCGGAGGTTTTTTTGCCGATTTTTAGAAACTGCTCGCAGTTTCGGATCAAACGAGCGAGTCGACTCTAAAGAGTCGGCGAGAGAGAGCGATAAAAATCCGCGAAAAAAGAACGATTTTGTGAAATAAATGAGGTTGCGCAAGAGATCTAATGAATACCTTTCAGAGACACCATCTTTTTACCATCTTAGAAAAGTTTGAGGATCATCAGCTTCCTCTTGATCTCTTTCTGTCTGGATACTTCCGCGCGCATAAGGCCGTGGGAGCAAATGATAGACGCACAATCTGTGAAGCAATTTATGGAATGATCCGCTGGCGAGGACTGCTCGACCACTTTCTTCCTAAGCCCGCCACATGGCAGACGCGCCTCTCTCTTTTTGACTCGATCAACCCGCTAGACTTCCGAGGAAAGAGTGAAATCCCCCCGCATATTCGGGTTAGTTTTCCAAAGTCTCTCTATGAGATCTTTCGAGCAGCGTACGGAGATGCCAGATGCGACGAGCTCTGCTTTATTAGCAATACAACTGCGCCCACTACTGTGCGCGTGAATGAGATAAAAATTTCGCGAGACGCCCTTTTTGAAAAATGGAAAAGCCTCTACTCCATCTCTTTAAGCCCAGTTTCTCCTTCGGGAATCGTCTTTCATAAAAAAATTAATTTTTTCGGATTGGAAGAGTTCAAAGAGGGACTATTTGAAGTGCAGGATGAGGGGAGCCAGCTGATCGCCGCTCTCGTGCAGCCAACGCCAGGAGAGCAGATCCTCGACTTCTGTGCAGGCTCTGGCGGGAAGACTCTCGCATTTGCGCCACAAACAAAGGCGAAGGGACAGATCTTTCTCCATGATGTTCGTCCGCGCGCTCTTCTTGAAGCAAAAAAGAGACTCAGACGCGCTGGCATCCAGAATGCGCAGGTCCTCCCTTCAGACGATCCTTATAAGAAGAAGTTAAAAGGAAAGATGGACTGGGTTCTCATCGACGTCCCTTGCAGCGGGACGGGAACTTTGCGCAGAAACCCCGATATGAAGTGGAGATTCGACCCAGAGCAGGTGGAGAGACTCGTCCTTGAGCAGAGAGAGATCTTCGCTGAAGCCCTTGAATTCTTAGCTCCGAAGGGGCGCCTCGTCTACTCGACATGCAGCATCCTCCCCCAAGAAAACGAGCAGCAGATCGCCTTTTTTCTAGAGCACTTTCCCGTTGAGCTTGAAAAGCCGGTCTTCGCTTCCCATCCCGAGAGAGGCGGCATGGATGGCTTCTTCGGCGCCGTCTTCAAAAGAAAGTGAACAAACAAAATGTGATCAAAAAAACTGTCTGTGGTATCTTGCTGTCATGTTGAAAAAATCTCTTCTCGCTCTATTTGTTCTGGGTGCGTCGCTATCTAGCCAAGCGGTTGAGCCGCTCGGAATGCCTACCTCCTACGAGGAGCCTCAGCATCTCGTTATCAACAACAGAATCCTTGCAAAGATTAACGGCAAGACGATCTCGGTCGTCGATGTCGTCAAGAAGATGGATGTCTTCTTAAATCGAGCTTACCCACAATACGCCTCTTCAAAGGCAGCGCGCTACCAGTTCTACACTACTCAGTGGCGCAACACGCTCTCCCAGATGATTGATAATGAGCTGATGCTCGCAGACGCCGAGACAATTGAACTAAAAGTGAGCGATGGAGAGGTGCGTGAGAGCCTTCAAGAGCGCTTCGGGCCTAACGTCATGGCGAATTTAGAGAGCATCGGAATTACATATGAAGAAGCTCGCGAAATGATCCATGCAGAAATAGTTGTAAGCCGGATGCAATGGTTCAAAATTAACTCGAAGGCGATCTTAAGCGTCAGCCCTCAAGACATTAAAGCGGCATATAAGGAGTTCTGTCAAAAAAACCCTCCTGCCGAAGAGTGGAAATATCAGGTACTTTCAATCCGCGCAGTGGATAGCGCTCTCCTGGCTCCCCTCACTCAAAAAGCAGAAGCGCTTCTGAACACCCCAGACACTTCGCTTCAAACTGTTTACGAAAAAATCTCCACAGAAGAAGGGGTCGATCCTTCGATTACTCTCACACTCTCTCCTCCTTATGAAGTAGCTGATAAAAGTCTATCGGCTAGCCACAGAGAGACCCTCTCTAAACTTGTTCCAGGAGCGATCAGCGCTCCTCTTGCCCAACCCAGCAAGGATGGAAGTCTTGTCTACAGAATTTTTCACCTGAAAGATCACATCAAAAAAGAGCCTCCTCCTTTTGAAAAGGTCTCTGATACCCTCTTTGAAGAGCTCGCCGGAAAAGCCGCTGATAGGGAGACAGCTCAATATCTTGCAAAGCTGCGCCAGAAGTTCAGTTTTGAAGAGAAGCACTTCCAAGAGAGTCTTCCGGCTGACTTTCAGCCTTTCGCCCTGAAATGAGCCTCTCCCGCCCCTCCTATCTGATGCATTTTCTCCAAGAGATGGGAATGCGTCCTCAGAAAAAATGGTCTCAGAATTTTCTGGTTGATGGGAACATCATACGAAAAATCGTGCATGCCGCAGGAGCTGAAAAGGGAGATCTCATCCTAGAAATTGGACCCGGTCCTGGGGCACTCACCGAGGCGCTTCTCGCTCAGGGCTGCTCCGTTGCTGCAGTGGAGAAAGATCCTGGGTTTGCAGATGCTCTAATGCGCCTTGAAAAGGAGCCGGGTACTCTCTCTGTATTTAAAGAGGATATTCTCGATTTTCCCATCGAGAAGTTTCTACAAGAGAAGTGTAAAGGGGGCAAAAAGGTAAAAGTTGTCTCCAATCTCCCCTATCATATTACCACACCTATCGCGCTAAAGCTGCTTCCTCTCCACGCCTGGATCGAGTCAATTACAATCATGGTCCAGCGCGAAGTTGCTCTTCGAATTTGCGCTAAGCAGGGCTCTTCCGATTACAGCAGCCTCTCCCTCTTTACACAGTTCTACTGCTCTCCTCACTACTGTTTCACCGTTCCTCCCACCTGCTTTTTTCCCCAGCCAAAGGTTCATTCTGCTGTCGTTACCATGAATTTAAAGGAGCCTCCCCTCCCCCTTGAAAAAGAGGAGGCCTTCTTTAAAATAACGCGCACAGCATTCCAGCACAGAAGAAAGATGCTGCGCTCATCCCTTAAAGAGCTCTACAGCAAAGAGGTAATCGCCTCCTGCCTGGCAAAACTCAACATAGAAGAAGCGAGACCCGAAGAGCTATCGCTAGATCAGTTTCTTCTACTCTTTAATGAACTTTCTAGATCTACGGGTAAACTGCCAGATTAGATAACTGAAGGCGAGAGCAACTAGAATGATGATTGAGATCTTGTGTCCTAGAATCTGCTTGCACTCCTGCAGACACTCCATGATCTGATAGACGAACGTTTTATTCAGCGCGTCTGAAGCATAGATAGGTGCGCTCTTCAACACCTTTCCCACTTCGCTGTCGATAAGCTGGATCTCCCCTACCACATCTCCCTTCTCGATGGGCAGAGAGAGCTCCTTCCATCGAACAGAGGCTTTTATATTCGGCTCTTCGGAAGGGTAGTATTGGAGCACAAAATCTTCTGCAAGCGCAGCCTTCAGAAGAGTACTTGCCCCCTTCACCTTCATCGTGAGAGGATCGAATCCTTTTGCAAAAACTGTTCTAGAGACCTTCTTCTCATTAAAAGCGGCTTCAAAGAGTGCGGTCACATCTTTAAAACGCTGATGATAGTCTTCGCATGTCATTAGAACGGCAATGAGAGAGCGATTCTCGTCGGAGGCAGCGGCGACAATATTGTGGCCTGCGCTTTGTGTATATCCTGTTTTTACACCAATTGCTTTGGGATAGAAATGAGCACCCGAACGAAGCAGGGCGTTGGTTTGCACGAAGATCGTTTCTGGCTGCTTATTGGTCGCAGGCTTGGTGTAGCGGACTGTTTTTACTATCTCCCTAAAAAGAGGATTTCTCATCCCAACCTGAGTCATCTTGGCAAGATCGTAGGCCGTTGTTTTATGATCGTTGGTAGGAAGGCCGTGAGGATTGTAGTAGGTGGTCTGAAGACAGCCGTTTGCACGGAGAAAAGCATTCATCTCACTTATGAAAGCGGGAATGCTCCCCGAGACATATTCTGCAATGACATTGGCAGCATCATTACCTGAAATTAGCATCATCCCATAGAGCAGGTCTCTGAGTGGTACCTGCTCATCGACTTTTAAGCCCATGTGTGTGCCGCCATACTCTAATCTATAGGGCGCATGTTTCGTTCTTCTAACAGAGGGGGCAACACAGCCGACGGCATCGGAAGATACGGTGATGAGTTTATTTAAATCCTGAGCTTTCTTAGATAGCGCATAGATAGCTGTTGCTACCTTTGTTGTGCTCGCTGGAAATGCGGGTGTATGCGCGTTTTTTGCGTACAAGACCCTTCCCGTCTCGGCATCCATTAATATGGCGTAAGGAGCTGAAATATCGGACTTTAAAAGCCGAACTTTCGGTTTTAGAAGCTCTTGAGCTGGCTGCTGTTCGGAAAAGAGGAGGCAGGGGGTTAGGAGAAAAAGGGAGGCGAGATGGCGTACGCGTTTCATTTTTAAACTAAGTTGTTGACTATTAGTATATTACATCGGAGGTCGAGTTATCACAACCTAGAGAGAAAAATAGCTGAAGTTCTGAAAAGAGGCAATCAGTTCATGACGATTGGGGTTGACAAGTAGATTTTTGAAAGATAAACTAAAAAAACCGGGGGAGAGGATTTTTCTCCTCGGCCAAGGGGTATACAATGATCAATCCGATCAAGTTAGAAGAGTCATTCTTGGAGTTTACTCAAAATCTACAGAAGTGGGTGCCGGATGGCATTATTTCTGTAAACATCGGTCTTTTGAACGAGCTGGGCCTGTTGAACAACAACCATCTTGAACAGGGGACCCCAGAAAACTTAAGCAACTTCTTTCATGTAATCGAAACGCCGGACAAGATCACCCTTTTCAATGAGCAGTTCGCCATCTGGATCGTTCCTAAATCGGAAGAGGCTGCTCCCTCGACGCTTACCTTTATTGCTCTTCTTAATGCAAATAAGCCCCACCTAGAACTCGTTTTTTCGACGACAGGCGTCTACAACTCCCCTAAATACATCCTGAAAGTTCTACAGCACTTCCTCACCGACGTCATCGACACCGAAGCCACCATCGCCGCCATCGGCAAAAAACAGTAACCCTCAGTGAGTTTTCCTAACGGAAAACTCCGCGTATTTTGAATGTTTTCTGATTAGTTGAATAGACATGTCGGATGGTGTGCGCTTGCGCCACACCTCCCGCGACCACCTTGCGCTTCACCTCGCTTTGCCAAATCGCGTCCTCGGAGAAGGGGCGTACCTCTGTACGACCCCTGACGCGCTCGCCGCGCTTCTCCTGTGGGTGCGATTTTGCTGTGCGATCTGAATCGATCGGCTGCTCGAGGCGCTCATCCCACTTCCTTCGTCGTGGGTCCCTTTCGCGTCCAGTCGCAGTTGTAGTTAAAAAGAGTAAAAACCTCTTTCTTCAGTCTCTCTCTTCATTGCGGCGAAGCCGCATCACTTCTGCGCCACGCAGTAAGGCGCAGGCCGTGGCCGCTAGGGCAAAGAGCAATTGCGTCGAAGTTGCGAAGAGCAGTGCTCCGCACGGCGAGCAACCCGAGACGCGATAGCTCACGTCAGTGAGCGTTGATCAAAGCCATAGTTAGGCCCAAAGGGGCAGCTGGGGGTCCCCGAGAGAAGGCTAAAAGCACTTCTCCTGGACCACCGACATGTCTATCGTTAGCTTTCGCTAAAGTTTCAATAAAAAATGAAATGCAGTTTTCCTGGAGAGGAAAACTGCGAGGGGTTAGCGGGGGCGCTTGCGGGCGAAGCGGTTGTTGTCTCTTCTTGCTCCTGCTGGCTTGAAGGGACCACCTGCTCCTGCCGGTTTGAAGGGGCGCTTGTTGTTTTGGCGGTAAGGAGAGTTAGGCCTGTCAGACGATGGCTCGCGCTGAGGTTGTCTTTCGCGCGGTTCAAAGCCTGGAGTCACCTGAGTGCGGATCTTCTGTCCCGTGTAACGCTCAACGCGCTTGATGAAAGAGAACTCGTTTGGCTTCACAAAAGAGAATGCCGTACCTAAAGCGCCGGCTCTTCCTGTTCTGCCAATACGGTGAACGTAATCTTCGATGCCATTCGGCAGGTCGAAATTAAAGACGTGGCTAATTGTAGGAATATCGATACCTCTAGCTGCAACGTCTGTAGCAATCAGAATGCTCACTTGATTGCGTCTGAGTTGCATGATCGTATTTGTTCTCTGACGCTGCTTCATGCCACCATGGAGAGCGGCTACTGGAAGACCAGTCTGAGAGAGTTTATTCGCTAGCTGATCCGCTTGGTGTTTGGTCGCTGTAAAGACGACAGCTTGGCTCACCTTAGGATCTTTTAACATGTGCTCTAGGAGGCGGTACTTGTGGTCGAGGCTGTCGACGCTTAGCATCACTTGATCGATATTCTCGTGATTGGCTTGCATAGCTTCAATGCAGATCTCAACTGGATCTTTCAGAAGGCGTCTGGAGAGGTTCATTACGCTTCCTTTAAGAGTCGCAGAGAAGAGGAGTGTCTGTCTAGTAGCTGGGAGCGCTGCAGCGATCATCTCAACCGGTTCGATAAATCCCATGTCTAACATGCGGTCAGCTTCATCTAAGATGAACATCTCTACGCGAGAGAAATCGATGCGTTTTTGCTCAAAGTGGTCGATGAGTCTACCTGGCGTTGCGATCAGAATATCGAACGGGCGGGAGAGTTCACGATATTGGGGAGGATAGGGAGTTCCGCCGTAGATGCAGACAGTCTTTGCACGAGAGAGGTACTTGCTATATTTTTTGGCTTCATTTGCCACCTGCGCTGCGAGCTCGCGTGTTGGAACCAGAATAAGCGCACGGGGTCCTTTCCCAGGAAGAGCCGAAGGAACTGCCAGACGCATAAGTACAGGAAGAAGAAAAGCTGCTGTCTTTCCCGTTCCAGTTTGAGCGGAACCGCGAATATCGGTTCCTTTCATGATTTCAGGAATCGCCTGCTCCTGGATCGGTGTGGGTTGTTTATGCCCTAATTCTTCTATAGCTTTAAGAACTTCTAAATTCGAAACTAGATCTTTAAATTCCATTTGTATCTTCTTGGGTAATGAATATCGGTAGAATTTATCAGACCCCATCTATTAAAGCACCCTATTTAGGAGCTATGAACCTATCTCAATAAAATTCCCAATGAGATTTTGGGAGATTTTGAGACAGATTTTTTTAATTTTTCCGAGGCAGTGTCGCAAAAACTACAGCCGAGGAAAAATTTTAAAAATCTGTCCAAAAGCCCCGAAATATCGAAGGAATATTTTATTGAGATAGGTTCGTAGTCAAAAATCTTGAAAAACTGTAAAAAATTAACGTATGAAATCTTCTTTTTTACTTTTTCTTTTGTCTCTCTTGTCCAGCCTGGGCGCGGAGAGCCCTTTCCAAATAAATTTTCCAACAAAGCTCGAATTAACTCGCGAGGATTACGTAGACGTTCAAACCCAGCTCAGAACGATCGATTTAAAACCGCTTATTGATGAGCTATATGAAGAGTATAAGTCTCAAGGAGATGTTACTTATCAAGATTTTTTCTATCGATGCACCAAAGGATTGAGACAGACCCTGATTAAACCCGAGCAGGGACATTTACCCACTACTGATCTCATTAAGATTGGTCGAGGAGGGGGTCGATGTGTCGTCTGTTGTATTTCTTATGACAGCAACTACTATAACCTTGTCACGTCACTTGCTAAAGCCTTAGAAAAAACCGGATTCAATGGATATTTCTATTTTCGTGCAGGCGGATTCCCCAATCCCACGGGACAAGAGATTCAGTACGCTGGGGTCCCCTACTGCTTTAAAATTTTTACTATGTTAGAAGCCTATCAACTAGGCTTTTCGAGTGTTCTATGGATCGACTCCACAATGCTACCTCTAAGAAATCCAGATCTCCTATTTCAAATAATAGAATCCCATGGAGCCTTTCTTTTTGAAGAAGATATCTCTCAAAATAATCGCTATATTCTTCCATTTACACGAAAAGTTCTACAAGAACAGACAGGCGTGGATGTTTTCCACACAACCTATGTTCGCACACTCGTTTTTGGCCTTAAGATGGATACCGAGCTAGCACAGAGGCTCATTCGCTCATACTATGAGCTGGTTTCTATGGGGACACCATTTCTCTCCTGTTTTCCAGAAGAGTTTGTCCTTACAGCGATCATTGGACAGGATCCCTTTAAAGGTTGGAAAGGCCACGTTCATCACAACAAAATCATTAAAAAACACAAACGCAAACAAAAGCGTCACGACTACGTTCTAACCTTTGAACCTCCTAATGGAGTTCAACAGCCCATCCACTTCTTCTATTACCGAGGACATACTTGATCATTCTTGAGAAAGGATGACTTGGTAGCCATTCATCAAGATCTTCCATCCACGGCTTACAAGAAACTCGATGGCAAGCTTTCCTTTGCCTCCACCGGGCAGGCCGCAATCATCAATCATCACGACGCTCTTTCGAGTAAGTTTAGGATAAGCAGCGATGATCTCGTTGAGATGATGCTCTTGCGAAGGATTGGGATTATCAAGGACATAATCGTAACTGTCCAAATAAAGAAAATCGATCGGATCTTTAAAATTTTCGAGAAATGCCACAGAGTCTTGAGTGAAAAGCTGTACATAATTACGAGAGTGCCCGAGTGCCGCGGCGCAAGTGGCAATGGCTTGTGGATCGATATCTACAGAGTAGAGCACTCCTCCCATCTCTCTGACATAGTCTCCTACAATGATTGTAAAACAGCCATCGCCCAAAGGATTGCTGGCTCCGAGTCGCGATGTTCCTGTTTCAATAATCGTTGTGGCTCCTCTCCTCTGCATAAGCTGCATTGCAAAGGCAAGCGTGTCATGTCTCTTATCTCCTATCGGTATCCTCCCCGCTAAGAAGTGTTCAACAGATCTGCTTTTTTGTGGCTTCCGTTTATGAGCTGCTTCTATCGAAGGAACAAAGAGAGCCATAAGTAGGGCGATACTCAGGACAGATCTCAGAGAGAACATTGACAAATTGACGCCAAACATGTGATACCTCGATTTTAAATACAAAACTTTACGAAGACAGAACTTTTTACCCCAGAATTTTTATGCTATTATGGGTGTTTTTTAGATTCGCATCTCTTGGAATCTTAGTGTCTGCTCTTTCAGGCCTGCTCCTTACGGGGTGCGGCGGGGGATATGGCGGATATGGTGGTAGGTATTATTACTACGACTATGATGACGACTACTATTACCACAACTATCGTCACAACAGACATGGCGATGACCATCATGATGGACACCATGGCGAAGGACATCACGGCGGAGAGCACCATAGACAAGGCGGCCACGGCGGCGGCGGCGGGCATGGTGGTCATGGCGGTGGACACCGCTAAGAATAGACCTCTTTCGAAAGGGGGTTAATTTAAGAATTTTGTGAGGAAGAGATGGTTAAAGGGCTCGAGGCGCTCATAGGCAATCTCATCCATCAGCTGTTCTGCGAAAAAGATTCCAAGCCCACCCTCTTTTCTCTCATGTAGCTCTTCAAGCAGATCAACCGCTGGTTTTTGAAGAAGAGGATTGAAAGCGCGACCTTGATCCCGGACGATAAATTGAATTTTTTCCTCTGGGTAGAGCTTGCAAGTAAGCACCACTTCTCCCTTTTTTTCGGGATAGGCATAGCGAATCACATTCACAAGAACCTCTTCCAGAGCGAGCTGTATCCTGCTTGCCTCTGATGAAGAGAAACCAGCCTCTACACACCGCGTCTGAATCCATGTGAGGATGGAAGAGAGCTGTTCAAAAGAGGCAGTAAAGCAGATCTCTTCTATCTTCATGAACCTATCCCATTATTTTAAAATGATGATTTTTTTAAGGATTTTTTTCGCAGATTTTAGAGTCACTTCGCAGGACATACTTAAATAAGCAGGACAAGAAGTGACTCTAAAAGATGCGGAAAAAGACTCAAAAAGCACATTTTGGAAATAGTGAGATAGGTTCATTAGATGTTCAAATTAATGAGGCCGTCTACAATTTTTTGCGAGAGGTGGCGATAGAGCGGAGTCGCAGAATCGTCCTGGCCTCCTTCAACCGAGTCTAACTGACCCAAAGAAAATGTGATAGTGCGTTCGGGAACTCCCTCATTATTGATGAAGAGAAGTTCACGGATCGAATCTGGATCGATGTAGTCATACTCTGCATGAGCAACTACTTTTGTGGGCTCAATGAGTATCGTATTTGTTCGGGTGTCGATGAGAGAGATCTCCACAACAACCTCCCGCCTATTTTCAGTGCCGATTAAACGGTGCCTTAGATGCCCCGTAGGTCCGTGGCGTTCGTGGCGGTAGCCGATCTGGTCGAGATTACTGGAGACGATAACTGCATTTAAAAGCAGATCCCCTCCGCCTTGCCGACACTCAAAATAGCCTGAAGAGGTGAGCTGATGGATAAGCTCGGAAGTGAGCTTTCCTTCAGCGTCGCCTCTGACATAGGGAACTGTAATGGTGCGTACGCTAGCAACGGGTTCGTCTGCTTCAAAGCGATACCCGCATGCTGTTAGAAAGAGAAGGATGCAGAGGAGAGGGGCTCTCATGAGCCTTCTGCCTGAAGAGCCTCTACCGGAGGCTTAGGCTGTAATTTATGCAGACGCTGCTGAGAGAGCTCTGCGCATCTCGTGCTGGGATAGCTCGCTACAATTTTTTTATAATAAATGATCGAAGCGTCTATTTTTTTCGTGCGCTCAAAAAACTGAGCTGTTTCGAAGAGGTTTTTGGCATAGATCTCTTGCATCTTAGCGAGCATCTCTTCCGCTTGCTCAACCTGCTCGTTTTGAGGGAAGTCGAGTTTAAATTTGCGAAGGTTGATCTCTGCCAGGTCTAAAAAATCTGGATCGGGATATTGATTTTCACATTGGGTTAGATAGACTTCGCCAATCCCTAGGTAGCTCTGAGCTGCAAGTGCATTTTTGGGAAAGCGGCGGATGAGAGTCTGGTAGGTTTCAATACAGACTTTGTAATCTTCATCCTTAAGCAGAAGCTTAGCTTTGCCATAAAGCGCTTTAGCGCCGAGGTCGTGATGGGGGAGGGCGGTGATGACCTCATCGTAGATTGCAAGAGCCTCTTCACGCGCAGGCACCCACTTGGGCATGCTCTTCCATCCCATAAGATGCTTTCTTGCACCCTTCTGGAACATCTCTGCAATGGCAAACTTATACTCGATCGCCTCTTCGAAGTGCTTGGGGGTGGTCTGCTTCTTCAAATAGGTGGAGAACTCCTCATTTGCTAGCTCATACTCTTTCTGATTGAAGTAGCCCACTCCAAGGTAGAAGAGCGCTTCTTGTGCAAAGGGACTATCTGGAAAATTTTTAGTAACGATGATGGCTTGCTTAACTAGCTCATCCCACTTCTTCTTCTGGTAAGCGGTCATCGCAGCGCTGTAGTGCTCTTGAACCGACATGGTTGCAGCTTCCTCTTCAGGAACCAGCCTCCCCTCTTTTAAGAGATAGGTGGTGTGGCCTGCAAAAGGCTGAAACAGAAAAAGAATGAGGAGAAGTGTAGTTAATCGCATGAGCTTGTATTGTTAATAACTTAAGAAAAGATGTCAACGACACAACTGATCTTTCTAAGCTCTTCGTTCAAGGTTTTACCGTGCTCGATCCCCCAGGCAGCCTCTATCTCTATCCTTCCCACAGATCGGTCTGCACTTATAAATTCTATTTTAACTGGGGTTGAACCCGAGTGGGCTCTAAAGAGTTTTTTTAGCTCGATAATGTGAGTGAGTCGTGCGGCGTCGGCATTCAGTGTCAATTTCAGGGGCTTCGGCGCCTCTTTCTTTGCAGCTTGTTGCGTCTTCTCGGGAGCTCGTTGGCGAAACTCTGTCATTTTTACCTGCATTTTGGCGCGATCATAGGCCTGATCGCAAGCGTATATCATCTCTTCACTTGCTTGGGTAAGATCACCCATCCAGCGACACTGGAGCTTTATCGTCTCATGGTCCTCTCGGTCAACGACTAGAACGGCATAGATCAGCTGGTTTTCGACCAGTAGCGCCTGCTGCTGCTCATACAGATCGGACCAGATGGGCAGTTCAAGCCGCTCAACCCCATCGGAGATGGTCAAAATGGCAAATTTTCTCTGGTTCTTCTGTCCCAATTTGACATTCACCGTCTCCAAAATAAAGGCGGAGCGAACCACAGCGCCCTTATCCAGAGTATTAAAGCGACTTAACGGGACACAGGAGAGCCTCTGGAGAAGCGGCTTAAACTCATCCATTGGATGCCCAGTGAGGTAGAATCCAAGGAGCTCTTTCTCTCTTCTAAGAATTTTCTGCTTATCCTCTCTCTCCTCAATCTCAGGCGGAAGATCGACAGACTCCTCCTCCACTAGAGAAAAGAGACTAATCACTCCCCGCTCAGCCTCTTTCTGGTCGCGTGATGAAGTAGCAAAAAGAGGATCTACTGCTGCAATAAGCGACTGTCTAGACCATCCTGTGAAATCAAAACAGCCGGCTTCGATGAGATGTTCAACGGCTTTTTTTCCCACCTTTTTTGTGTCGACGCGCTTAAAAAAGTCAGCGAGAGATTTGAAACTGCCTCTCTGCTTCCTCTCTTCCACGATCGACTCTACAACCCCTTCTCCTATTCCCTTAATAGCTGTTATTGCAAAGCGAATCCCCTCTTCAGTAGCGACAAACTCTTTTCCAGATATATTTACATCCGGAGGGAGTATCGCAATTCCCATCGTCTGACACTCTCCTATAACCTTCGCAACTTTGGTGAGATCATCGCGATCAGAAGTCATAAGAGCCGCCATCCACTCGCGCGGATAGTTAGCCTTTAGGTAGCTGGTCACGTAGGTTAAGAAGCCGTAGGCTGCCGCGTGCGACTTGTTAAAGCCGTATGAGGCGAACTTTTCGACCTTATCGAAGATGCGCATAGAGGTCTGCTCATCGATACCATTCTTGAGAGCTCCCAAGCGGAACTTCTCTCGCTGGCGCATCATCTCCTCTCTATCCTTTTTACCCATCGCCCTTCTAAGAACATCACCCTCTCCGAGTGTGTATCCGGCCAGAAGGCTGGCGATCTGCATCACCTGCTCTTGATAGACCATGATCCCATAAGTTTCTGATAGGATCCCTTTCATGAGGGGGTGATCGATCTCAATCTGCTCCTTTCCGTGCTTGCGCTGCACGAAAGAGGGGATCATCTCCATCGGACCTGGACGGTAGAGAGCGCCGACAGCAATAATCTCTTCAAAGCAGTCGATATGCAGCTGTTTTGCAAGGTCTTGCATGCCAGCCGACTCTACCTGGAAGATCCCAAGTGTTTTACCCTGGTTGAGCAGAGCAAAGGTCTTCTTATCTTCAAGCGGCAGATCGACCCAGTCGATTGAAATTCCATGGTTCGCTTTAATCGAATCCACAGCTATCTGGATCGATGTCAGGGTCTTTAATCCTAAAAAGTCGATTTTAAGCATGCCGACAGTTTCTACTGGCTTCATGGAAAACTGGGTCACGACGATGTCGGTATCTTTGGCGACGCAGACTGGGATGCGCTCCATGATCGGATCCGCAGAGATGATAAGCCCTGCGGCGTGGATGCCCGTATTGCGCACCGATCCTTCTAAAATCTTCGCGAGGTCGATGCAGCGGCGCACCTCCTCATCTGTCTCATACTGCTGCCTAAGTAGGGGATCGAGCTCGAAGGCTTTCTCCAGCGTCATGTTGGGATCTTCTGGCACGAGCTTCGCAATCGCATTGACCTTGGCAAGCGGGATGCTTAAAACTCGTCCGACGTCTTTGATCGCCATCTTGGCCTTCATCGTGCCAAAGGTCATGATCTGAGCGACCTTATCTTTTCCATACTTGCGAATGGTGTAGTCGATCACCTCGCCCCGTCTGTCCATGCAGATGTCGACGTCGATATCGGGATAGGAGAGTCGTTCAGGGTTGATGAAGCGCTCAAAGAAGAGGCTGAAACGGAGAGGTTCGATGTCTGTAATTTCGATCAAGTAGAGGACGATTGATCCGGCACCAGAACCCCGCCCAGGTCCCATCGGAATTCCTTGGCGCT
Source organism: Chlamydiales bacterium (assembly GCA_016185065.1). Taxonomy (NCBI): domain Bacteria; kingdom Pseudomonadati; phylum Chlamydiota; class Chlamydiia; order Chlamydiales; species Chlamydiales bacterium. The sequence continues at coordinate 57,619 of JACPOL010000010.1, read as the reverse complement.
TTGCCCACGCGATGAAGTCCCAAACGATGAGCAGGTAGTCGCCCATTCCTTTTGAAATGATGATCTCTAGCTCATACGCCAGACGCTCTCTCACAATCTCAAGAGGATCTCTCGTCGGATACTTCTCCTTCACCTTGAGCAGCCTTTCTGGAGTATACCTCTTTTTGACCCCCTCCTCGCAGAGCTGTCTTAAGAAAATCTCAGCGGCTTTCTCACGCTCCTCTTTAGTAAAAGTTGTCCCTTCCATTTGAGGTGGCACGAAGACAGGGTAGTATTTTGTCTTGAAATCCATCTCAAACTGGCATCTGTCGACAATGATCTGCGCTGTATCAACTGCTTCGGGAAAATCGGAAAAGAGGGTGCGCATCTCCTCTGGAGATTTGAAGTTGTGGGCGTGGGAAGCGAAGGTCTGTCTTTTCGGATTGAGAATGCGGTTTTTTGGATTGCCCTGAGAGTCTCTCTCCCAGATCTCGCACGGCTCGCCCGACTGGATATTCATCAGGACCTCATGAGCTCTCCAGTCCTCTCTCTCCAAATATCTGACATCGCACGTGGCAACGCAGCGAATGCCGTGCTCTCGTCCCAGCTCCCTGTAGCGCCGAATGACCTTCTCTTCTTGAGCTATCCACTCTTCATAATTCTGATAGGCCCACGCCTCTTTACGCATCTCGTCGGCGCTGATCTCCGCTTCGCTCATCGGATGGCGCTGAACCTCTAGAAAGAAGTCCTCGCCAAATAGCTCTTGGTACCATTTGAGTTCAGAAATGAGCTCCTCTTCATTCTCCTGAATAACACACTGAGCAAGTCTGCTGTGGAGAGGGCCGGAGAGGCAGATCAACCCCTCGTGATGCTTGGCAAGCAGCTCCTTGTCGATCCGGGGAACGTAGTAGAAGCCCTCTAAGTGGGCAAGCGAAGAGAGTTTGCAGAGGTTCTCATACCCCTTTTTATTTTTGACAAGTAAGATAAGTGGGTAGCTCGTAGGCTGCTTTCCTACGCGCTTCTTTTCAAAGCGAGAGGTAGGAGCTAGGGAGAGTTCACATCCGAGCAGAGGCTTGATACCCGCTTCTTTACACGCCTTAAAAAATTCGACAGCTCCGTAGAGGTTGCCAGAATCGGTGAGCGCAACTGCACTCATCCCACTCGCCTTAGCTTTAGCAGCGAGTTTTGTGAGGGAGATTGTCGAATCTAAAATCGAATATTGAGAGTGGACGTGCAGGGCGGCCCAAGACATTGCTCTTCCTTTGTCAGTTCAAAGGAATGGAGTCTAACCTTCTTCGGGCGCGTTTTCAATAGCTGGTGAAGATTTTTTATCCTTCCCATCCTCATCCGAACTAAAGTTTGGGTGGGTTTTAACAGACCAGAGAGGCAGAAGCAGAGCGACAGAGATCGCACCGCAGGCTGCAAGGACGATAAAAAATCCTAGCCAGCCAAACTCTTGCGTCATCTTCCCCAGTGGGTAGCCCGCCGTGGCTGCTCCCAGATAGGCGATCCAGCCCACAAATCCCGTGGCTGAGCCGGCAGCTTTTTTGTGAGAAAGTTCAGCCGCTGCCATGCCGATGAGCATCTGCGGACCGAAGATTAAGAAGCCGATTCCAAACATGATGAGAAAATCTAAGACGAGCATGCCGGGCGGTGAAAACCAGAGAGCCGCCACTGCAAATATGACGAGAAAGCTGAAAAGGACGTTGATAGGTCCGCGCTTACCTTTAAAGATCCTGTCTGAAGCAAAGCCAGCCACAAGACTTCCGAAAATTCCACCAATCTCAAACCAGAAGACGCATGCTCCGGCAGTGAGAAGAGAGTAGCCCTTCGTCTCAACAAGATAGAGAACTGTCCAGTCGTTGATACCTGTGCGGATGATGTAGACAAAAAAGTAGGAGGCAGCAAGAAGCCAGATGTACTTATTTGATAAAACATATTTAAAGAGGATCTCTTTGAGAGGAAGCTCCTTCTCCTGCTCGTGCTTTGCACTCGGATAGTCGTCTCTAAATTTTTCAATCGGAGGAAGGCCGAGGGACTGAGGGGTATCTCGCAGACGGTTGATTACAAATAAACCCACTGCGATACAGAGAACTCCAGGCACGTACATCGCATAACGCCATCCATAATACTCTGCGCAGCCAGCTGCTAGAAGCGGGATCAGAGCCCCTCCTACGCTATGAGAAGAGTTCCAGACGCCCCACCAGCTGCCTCTCTCTTTTTGAGAGTACCAGTGCGTAAGAAGCCGCGCGCATGGAGGCCATCCCCATCCCTGGAACCAGCCATTTAATCCCCAGAATAGAGCAAAGAAGAAGAGGGAGGAGGAGAGGCCGAAAAAAATATTTAGAAATCCGGTTAAAATGAGACCGGTAGCCATGAAGTAGCGCGGGTTGGACTTGTCCGCTAGAATACCGCTGAGGAACTTGCTGATTCCGTAAGTGATTGAAAGTATGCTGGCCAGAATCCCCAGCTGCGCCTTATCAAACCCCAAATCTTGGATAAGGGCCGGCATCGCAAAGGTGAAGCTCTTGCGGGTGAAGTAGTAGAAGATGTACCCGACGTACATCCCGTAAAAGATGCGCATCCGCCAGTACTTATAGCTCTTCTTAACGACCTCTTCGTCAGCGATCTCCTCTTTATAGGGAGCTGGCCTAAACAGATCTAAAAAACTCACGCAAGCGACTCCTTTTTTCCTTTTTGGATAAAGAGTGACGAATTCCAAAAAACGCCGAAAACTTAAAAAGAAATGGGCACGATGTCAACCATTTTTTCCTTTAAAGTTTTTTCTTCAACTGATAATAAAGGATTATAAAACAACGCGAAAATAATTCCCATTATTATGACAAACTTCCCGAAACCAATTGGAAGATTCGGAGATGATAAAAATAAAGATTGGTCTTTACCCCCTGTTGAAGGCGTCGAAAAGAACAAAAAATTCAAAGAAGAGGCCCAAAACCTACAAAAAAAAGAATTTTCTGCCCGGCCCCTTTTATTAGCATCCTTGGCAATTTGCTGCAAAAATTTTTTAACCCAACTGCTTGCAAAAGAGAGAGGTTTTGGAGCTGTCGATCTAAACCAAGTTAAAGAGCATCTGCTGGGATTCAAAAAACTTTTAGAAAAACTCTCCCATGAAGATCTTAGCCGGACGATAACTTTTACGCGCAAACTCTCCGATCTCTGGATTGAGCTCCATGAAGACCTGCGGAAAATTCAACTTTTCGAAGCTGAAACTCCGCGCATTGGGCCCGATCTAAAAACGACTCTCGACGCAATCGGCTCCTTTCCTCCAGGCGCAGATCACCGCCTCGGCTACTATCTAAAGGAGCACGTCGGACAAGAGTGGCTCCCTTTTCCCTTCATGGACATTCTCTCCTTGCTTTACAAAGAGCATCTCCGCAGAGGCTCCCGCAGCATCCTCACGATCTGGCTCTCTCTCCTCGCCGACACCCTCTTCCACTTCGAGCAAGGGCCTTCGGCCTAGAAGAAGCCCGCCCGGGAAAAAGACGCGCTCGGAGAGGCCCGCCCGGGAAAATGGACTTTAACGGACAAAGAATGGACGAGGAACGGACAGGCGGGCAAGAAAGAGGAAAAGAATTCTTTCTTCAGCGCGTGTCCATTTTCGTCCATTTCCTGTCCATTCTTTGTCCGTTTTCGTCCATTTCTTCTCCGAGCGCTCTTCTGTTTTCCCTGGCGGGCTCTTTTCTCCGAGCGCTCTTCCGTTTTCCCGGGCGGGCTTCTTCTCCGCGCGCCTAGCCTTTACTATTAAAGGGGGGGTGTATATATTTTTTCTCTATGGAATACACGATCCCGAAAGGCCTTTTTGATATCCTTCCAGAAGAGACCGATCCTGAGGCCGTATGGCGGACGTCCGATCGCTGGCAGTATGTCGAAGAAAAGATGAGGCGCATTGCACACGCTTATGGCTTCAAAGAGATTCGCACGCCAATGTTTGAGCGCACGGAGCTCTTTGTCCGCGGCGTCGGAGAGTCTTCCGATATCGTCTCGAAAGAGATGTACACCTTTCTAGATAAGGGCGATCGATCGATGACCCTGCGACCAGAGGGAACCGCCGCTGTTCTACGCGCTTTTGTAGAAAATCGCCTTTCCCAACTTCCTTCTCTTCATAAATTCTTCTACATTGGCCCAATGTTCCGCTACGAGCGTCCTCAAGCTGGTCGCTACCGTCAGCACTACCAGTTTGGAGCGGAAGCGATCGGCGTCTCTAAGCCTGAACAAGATGTTGAAATGATCGACTTCCTCTGCGAAATCTATCGCGAGCTGGGACTGAAAAACCTAGTTGTGCTGCTCAACAGCGTTGGCGACGGATCTTCTAGAGAACTCTATCGACAAAAACTGACCGAGTATCTGCAGCCGCGCTTTGCAGAGCTCTCAGCTGATAGCCAAGTGCGCTTTTCAAAAAACATTCTCCGTATCCTCGACTCAAAAGATGTAAAAGACCAGCAGATTTTGGAGGGAGTTCCCTCTATTCTTGAGACGCTAAATGAGGAGTGCTTAAACCACTTTGAACAGGTAAAGACTCTCCTTAAAAAACAGGGCATCTCCTATCAAGTCAATCCTAAGCTTGTCCGCGGGCTGGACTACTACAACAAGACTGTTTTTGAAGTGATCTCTTCGGATCTCGGAGCGCAAAATACGATCGGCGCAGGCGGCAGATATGACGGCCTTGTCGCTGATCTTGGCGGGCCGAAACTTCCCTCAGTAGGTTTTGCAACAGGGTTCGAGCGCATCTTACAAACTATGCAAAAGCAGGGAGCCTTCTTCCCCCCACCGCCTCACCCTCTAGTCTTTTTAATTGGTCTTGGAAGCGCAGCTTATGACTACTGTTTTGAACTGCTTCTTAAGCTGAGGCACGAGGGAGTTCCTGCAGAGATGGATCTCTCTGGAAAAAAACTTCAACACGGGCTTCAGCTTGCAAATGGAGCGCATGCGAGATATGCTCTCGTTATCGGAGAGAGCGAGCTCGCCTCTCAGGTAGCGAGCATCAAAGATATGGCCTCCAGAGAAAACAGCACGATCAAGCTAAGTGAACTTGTGCAGAAATTAAAAACTTACAACTCGCGGATAGACTCATGAACCTACTACCTTTTTTCCTTCTTCTTTTACCCGTACTCTGCCTAGCAGAGCCCGTTGAAAAGGTAAACGATGAGAAAGCTCACGCCGACATCGCAAAGATCTCTGAAGCCTTCGGCCATCTCATTGGCAAAAACATGGAGACGCTTGGAGTCGACTTCGATGTCGAACGCGTCGCTCAAGGCATGAGAGACTCCGCACAGGGAAAGAAGTCTCCAATGTCAGAAGAAGAGTGCGTGCAGGCTCTCACCTCGGTTCAAGAAGCTCTTTTCAAAAAGCAGGCCCAAGAAAATCTTAAAAACGCTACCGCCTTTCTTGAGAAAAATGCGAAAGAAAAGAACGTAGTGGTTTTGAATGAGGGGAAACTTCAGTACAAGATCGAAAAGACAGGTGCAGGCGATAAAATCGAAGAGCACCATACACCGCTGATTCGCTATGTTGGAAAATATCTCGATGGATCCGTGTTCGGCGCCTCGAAAGAGGAAGAGGCTCTCTCCCTCGATGAGACAATTGCTGGCATTCAACAGGGTCTTTTAGGCATGAAAGAAGGCGAAAAGAGAACTCTCTTTATCCATCCCGACCTCGCCTACGGGACAACTGGCCTTCTACCTCCCAACTCTCTTCTGACATTTGAGGTTGAGGTTGTGAAGGCAAACACAGTCTCTCAGACTGAGAGCCCCTCGGTTTCAACAACCCCGGACCAGCAGCTCTTTCAGGAACTGGCTTCTCCCTCAGACAAAAGAGAGGCTATCCGTTAACAGATAAGTGGAAATTATTCTTTTTCAGCCGCAGATCCCGCAAAACACCGGCAACATTGTACGCACCTCTTCAGTTACAGGCAGCTCTCTTACGCTGGTAAAGCCCCTTGGATTCAGCACCTCTGCACGGATGCTTAAACGCGCGGGTCTCGACTATTGGGACGGCGTGAATGTAAAAGAGATCGATGATCTCTTTGCCTACTTAGAAAAAAGCTCTAGCCCCTTCTATTTTTTCTCTAGCCATTCAACGCGTCCATACACAGATGTCTCTTACACTCCTGATGATCTTCTCATCTTCGGATCCGAAACAGCCGGCCTGCCCGCTTTATATCGAGAAAAATGGCCTGAGCGCTTTTTAACAATACCCATGCGCAAAAATAACCGCTGCCTCAACCTTGCCAACGCAGTCTCCGTCGTGGTATACGAAGCGTGGCGACAAAACCAGTTTGCCTAACCCTGCACGATGAAATTATCGCTTCCCTTCCAGATTCTCATTGCGACACTTCTTGGAATCACCGTTGGAATCGTCTTCGGCGAATCCTGCGAGGTGTTTGCTTCATGGGGCAGCGCCTACATCATGCTCATGAAGATCACGATTCTCCCCTACCTCATTTGTGCAATTATTCATGGAGTCGGGCAGTTTCAGGCTGCGCAAGCATGGGAGATCCTGAAAAAAGGGGCTCTCTTTATCGCCATAGCATGGGCTGTCAACATCGCTATGATCTACCTCGCCGTCTTCTCCTTCCCTCAGCCCGCAGGAGAGCAGCTCGGAAGTTTTATGGCAGAGCAGCCAGCATCCCTAAATATCGCTGAGCTTCTCATACCGGAAAATATCTTCAACTCTCTTAGCAATAACATTGTTCCCGCCATCGTTGTCTTTTCGCTTCTCATCGGCATCGCCCTGATCGGCATCAAAGAGAAGCAGACTTTGATGAGTTTTCTGGAGGGATTTGTCGCAGCTCTAACGAGAGTTACTCTCTGGATTGCCAAGATCACCCCGATTGGAACTTTTCTAATCATCGCCTATCAGGTCGGAACGGTCGACCTCGCAACAGTTAAGCAGGTTGGAAGCTATCTCTTTCTTTATGTTCTTACCCTGGCGATTATCGCTTTCTGGATCTTCCCGCGACTGACAGGTGCTTTAACGGGAATGCGCGCTTCGAGCTGGGTGAAAGACCTCTTTCCCATTCTTCTTTTGGCTTACACAACGAATACAGTGATCGTCTGCCTTCCCTATATCATTCAACTTCTTGAGAGAGAGACCCGCTTTTCAAAAGAGGCGCAGAGTCAAAATCAGGGGATTGTCTCCATCGTATTCAACTTGCCTTTTGCTTCAGTCTTCATCACGATCTTCATCTTTTTTACCGCCATCCTCTATCGATCTCCTCTCTCTCTGTTCAGCCAGCTGAAACTCTTTCTCACTACTTTTCTAACAAGTCTTGGAGCAATTGGCATCGGCTCCTGGTTGAACAGTTTGACTTTTTTACTCGATACGTTAGGACTCCCGCTAGATGCAATAGACCTCTATCTTCTTACGCTGCCTTTTACAGCGGGACTACAATCGATACTCTCTGCTGTAGAGATCGCATCCGTCTCTCTCATGATCACTCTCGCCTGTCAACACCGGATCGCATTTCGCTGGTCTAAAATCTGCAGAATGGGACTTTTAACTCTACTTCCGGTGCTTCTCGTTTATGGCGGTTTAAAAAACTTAAAACTTCTGCCAGAGATACAGACTGAAGGGCATACGATTTGCGACATAGAGATGAGAGGCGATGTCCCTGTGGAGGTCTTCACTGAAAATCCGACACCGCGCCCAGCTTCAAAAGAGGATCCATTCGAAAGAATTTTGCGCACAAAAATCTTGCGAGTAGGATACAACCCCAGCACAATTCCCTTCTGTTTTTACAACTCGAACGGGAATCTCGTCGGCTACGATATGGCCTTCGCTTTTGAGCTTGCTCACGATCTCGGCTGCAAATTGGAACTGGTTCCACTCGATTACAGCAAGCTTGCAGAGGAAGCGCGCTCGGATCTATTTGATATTGGGATGTCTGCAATTTCTATTACAGAAGAGCGCCTTAAAGAGGTGACCTTCTCCTCTCCATACCTGCAATCAAAACTCGTCTTTGTCGTTAAAGACAAGCGAAGGAAAGAGTTTGCCACCGTGCGCGCTGTCCTTAAAAATCCAGAAGTGCGTATTGCAGTGCTAAATCGCACCTCTTTTGTCTCTCTGGCAGAGCGGCTATTCCCTCAAAAACAGCTGGTCTTGCTGGAAAATGAGGAGGAGTTTGCAAACCATCCAAATGCTGATATTCTTCTCTGGGCAGAACAGGAAGCGATCTCCTGGGTCATTCGCCATCCATTTTATACGATCGTATTTCCCAAGCCTTCCCTTGGAATCGACAGCTTTGGCTATCTCGTAAAGCCAGATGCACCCCGCCTTTTGAACTTTTTAGATCAGTGGCTAGAGCTCAAAAAAAATGAGGGTTTTACAGAGACTCAATACAACCGCTGGATCTTGGGACAAAAAGAAAAACCAGCAAACGCAGAGCGCCGCTGGTCTCTTCTCAATCTCTCCAAATAAACACTAAGCGCTCGGAGAAGAAATGGACACAAACGGACAAAGAATGGACAGGAAATGGACGAAAACGGACACGCGCTAAAGAAAGAATTCTTTTTCTCTCTCTTGCCCGCCTGTCCATTTTCCGTCCATTTTTGTCCGTTTCCTGTCCATTAATGTCCATGCTCCCGGACGGGCTCTTCTCTTCTTCCTTGCGTTATTTTGTGGCGTCGAGGACGAACTGTTTGAGAGTTTCGGCATCTTTTAAGCCGACGATCCGTCCAGCTTCTTTTCCGCCTTTAAATAGAATCAGAGTTGGGATCGAGGTCACCTTGAAGTTAGAGGCGATGCGCTGAGCTGCATCTACATCTATCTTTGCAACGCGAGCTTTACCCTTTACGTCGCGGGCTACCTTTTCGAGAACGGGGGCGAGCATGCGGCAAGGGCCGCACCAGTCAGCATAAAAATCGACCAGCGTCACCCCATCTTGGATCTCTTTTTCGAATGATTCTTCAGTGAATTTGTGTATATCTTCAGCCATATTTTCTCCCCTTTTTCTTCGAATGATAGAAGAGCGTCTGTTTTTCGTAAATGATGCTTTCCACTGGAGACAAATAGGGCTCAAATGGTATTTTTGGTGGCTCGCGGCCATGGCGGAATTGGTAGACGCGCTAGATTCAGGTTCTAGTTGGGGCAACCCGGTGGATGTTCGAGTCATCTTGGCCGCAATCCTCTTGTAACTTTTTTCCTTAACCTCTACTTTTTAAAAAAAAGGGGGAGTGCGAGGATGGAGTTAAGTTCAGCTGCTCTAGTGGCAAACGGGCAGATCTCCAAGCACGATCCTCTTATCTCTAAAATAAAAACCTACCCCTATCTGATCGCAGTCGACGGCGGGCTTAACAGCTGCTACATGCTGGGTCTCGTCCCTAATTTCATCATCGGCGATCTCGATTCAGTCCAAATAGAGCTCATCTCCAAGTTTGAAACAGTTCCTAGAAAGACCTTTCCTAAAGATAAAGATAAGACAGATCTGGAGCTCGCCATCGAACACGCCTTCTCTCTAGGAGCTCAAAAGATCACTGTCTTCGGAGCCCTTGGGGGACGAACAGATCACACGATATTTAATGTGCACCTCCTTTCGCGCTATCCCAATAAGCTTTTTTTTGAAAGCGCTGAGGAGAAGCTCTTCACTATAGGAAAGAGCACTACACTCAACTGCCATGTCGGACAGACGATCTCTCTGCTCCCTTTGAATGGGCCGGTAACCGGCATCACAACCCATGGACTGAAATGGGAGCTCTCTGATGCGACTTTAGATAAGCATTTTATGGGGATTTCTAACGTTGCTCTTCAGGAAAAAGTCTCTATTGATGCGGCAGAGGGCGATCTGCTCTGCGTCGTTAACCTCTCCAACCTTCCCTCTTTAAACAAATAAAAATTTCAATTACTATACCTCCTCTTTGAACAATGAGGAGTGTTATGAAAAAATTTCTTTTTCACTTTTTTTGCTTTCTCCCCCTAGTTTCTCACGCAAATCTGATTCCGCTTCCCGACTCTTCGGAGCGTCTTGCTCACCTCCATCTGCAAGTTCAGAGAGAGCTGGACCTCTTTAATTTCCCCCCAGGCCAGTGGATCGAACCCAGAAAAACATCTGATGAAGCGCACGTCTACGATGTAGTGATTATCGGCGGTGGGCAGACAGGCATGACCATTGCTGTCGCCTTAAAAAAGGAGAAGGTCGACAATATCCTTATTTTTGATGAGAACAAAGAGGGGTATGAAGGCCCATGGCTCACCTACGCACGCATGGCAAACCTACTCACACCTAAATCGATCACGGGCCCCGATTGCCATCTGACCAGCTTAACCTGTCGCTCTTGGTTTGAGGCCAAATATGGAGTCGAACAGTGGGAGAGAATCTCCTGTGTGCCAAGACAGACCTGGGCTGAATACCTTCACTGGCTTCGAACCAGCTTGAATCTCCCCATTGTCAATGAGACAAAAGTGGGCGCTCTTCAATGGAAAGAAGAGGAGAATTGCTTCCTAGTTCCTATCGAATCCCCAGAGGGAAGCTCGCAAGTATACGCACGGAAGATCGTCCTTGCTACAGGATATCAAGGGTCTGGACGCTGGTCCATTCCAGACTTTGTTGTAGAGCGTCTTCCAAAATCTCTCTATAACTCTGTCTACGAAACTATCGACTTCAATAACGTCCGCGGCAAGAAAATTGGAATCTGCGGAGCCGGGCTCTCAGCCTTTGACACTGCACTCATCTGTAGCGAACACGGAGCAAAAGAGATCCATCTCTTCCTAAGACGCGAAAAGTTTGCAAATCAGTATGTAAAGTGGCCAGAGTACACCGGATTTTTAAAACACTTCCCAGATCTCTCAGATAGCGACAAGTGGAGATTCATCTCTAAAATGTTCGATCTTGGAGAGCCACCTACTCAAGACTCAATTAATAGATTGAAAACTCTAGATAACGTCTTTTTACACTTCGACTCTCTCCTCGTAGATGCTGAGGAAAGAGAGGGCGAAGCGCGCGTCTTTACTGCGCGCGACTCCTACGATTTAGACCATCTTTTCATCTCAGTGGGGTGTGAGATCGACCTTGGCCTTCGCGAAGAGTTAAGCACATTCTCAGAAGAGATCGCTCTCTGGGGCGACCGCTTCTCACCTCCTCCAGAAGATGAGAATACCGGCATGCTCTATCTTCCCTACCTTGGTAAACACTTCGAGTTTGTCGAAAAAAATCCAGGTAGCGCTCCCTATCTTCAGTCGATCTTCAACTGCACGGGAGCTGCTCTCCTCAGCGAGGGCGTCTGCCCAGGAGTGAGCCTAAAGGGTTCGAAGTATAGCGTTCAGAAGCTGGTCTATGGAGTGACAAGCCAGCTCTTCCTAGAAGAGAAAGAGCGCTACTTCAACGCCCCTAATGAAACTGTCCCTTATCTCGACAACTGATGGAACAGCTATGACAGCCAAACTCACCCCTACCCAACAAGTAGCGCAGGCTTATCAGAACGGAGCTCCGGCAGAGGCTGACGATCTCGTTAGGAGCCTAACTGGACTCCCTCCTCGGGACCTTGTGACGGTTCCTCTTGAAGCTGAGAAGGCGCAAACCTGCTGGCAGAAATTTGTCGAGCGCTGCTGCTCTTGCTGCAAAAAAGAGCCAACAGGACTAGACGAGGCCCTGCTCCGCAAGTCCTAAACCCACCTGCTTCATCCTCCAAGTTAAGGCGTGCGGAGAGGGCGCTCGGAGAAGAAATGGACGAGAACGGACAAAGAATGGACAGGAAATGGACGAAAATGGACACGCGCCAAAGAAAGAATTCTTTCCCTATCTCTTGCCCGCCTGTCCATTTTCGTCCGTTTTCTGTCCGTTTTCGTCCATTAATGTCCATTTTCCTGGGCGGGCCATTTCTTCTCTGAGCGCCTCGAGCGGACTAGGGGGGAGAGCCGTGGGCTCCGGCTTCGTACCAGGCGCGTAGAGCGTTGAGAGAGCGCTCGAGCTCTTTTGAGAAGGCTTCGTTCGCCTCTCGCTTAGGGAGATGAGCGAACGACTCATAACGGATAGGTGATCCGAAAACACTGGCGGTTTTACCGCTGAGCTTCGGATATTTGCGGTAGCGACTCCAGATATCGAAAGTTCCGTGGATGTAGAGAGGCTGAACAAAGGCGCCTGTTCTTGAGATCAGCAGCGCCATTCCCGGCTTGATCTCTTCCAACTTATCGCTCTGTTCTCTTGTTCCTTCTGGAAAGAGAAGAACTTTTTTCCCCTCATTTAGCAGAGAGCAGATCGTTTTGAAAACGGCGACATCGCCTGCATCTCCTCTTACGGGATGCGAATTGAGAGCGCGGATGAGAGTGCCGAAAAGAGGAAATTTGAAGAGCGATTCACGAGCCAGAAAGTGGACCTCTTCGGGCGATGAGATCGCCCCGATAGGAGGATCGAAAAAGGAGGCGTGATTAGCCGCAATGATAGCGCCTCCATGAGTGAAGTGCTCAAGCCCAAAAACCTGATGCTTGTAGGTGAGCTTGAAGAAGAGCTTTGCAAGCGAAAGAATCGAGCGGTAGAGGAGGTTACCCTTACTAAAGCTATCTTCTCTTTCCATCTCCAGCTCCTTTTTTGGAAACATAGGTGAGAATTTGAGAGACAACCTCATCGATCGACAGATCGGAGGTGTCGATTACGTGCGCATCTTTAGGACATAAGAGGGGGGCGTGCTCCCGTGTCGAGTCTACCTCATCTCGTCGCATAATATCGCTGAGCATCTTCTGAGAATCGAGGGTCTTGGCTAGATCTGGATTTTTCGCGACGAGCTCTTTTAATCTTCGCTCTGCGCGCACTTCCGGTTTTGCGGTGAGAAAGATTTTGATTTCAGCTTGGGGAAAGATCACACTTCCCATATCCCTTCCTTCAAAAACAGAGTTGCCATGCTTTGCAAAGGCGCGCTGTATCTTTCCTAGAGCACTGCGCACACAGAGCAGCGCGGAGATCTCTGAAACACGCGAAGTGATCTCTGGAGTCCGTATCTCCTCGGTAACATCTGTATCCCCTACAAAGTAGCGCTTGGATCCCTTCTCTTCGACGATGCGAAAAGAGAGCTCTTCGAGAAGCTTTTCAAGCGCGCTTGTCTCCTTTAAATCTATCCCTTCCTGCAGAATCTTCCAGGTGACTGCGCGGTACATCGCTCCTGTATCGAAATAGGAAAAATGTAGGCTATCAGCAACCCTTCTGGCCACCGTGCTCTTGCCAGTCCCGGCAGGTCCATCGATCGTAACGATTACCATCAGTGCATCCTAAGAAACAGGTAAACGATAGGCACAGTAAAGAGAAGAGAGTCGAGCAGGTCTAGAACTCCTCCAATACCTGGCAGCTTATTACTATCCTTTACTACAGCATCGCGTTTAAGCAGAGATTCAGCGAGATCTCCCACCTGCCCGATCACCCCAATCAGCATTCCCATCCAGATCGAATCTGTAAAGGAGAGGTCAAAGGTTCCTGCGGAGTAGTTTTTCCCAAGAAAATAGAAAAGAACACTGGCACCCACAGCAAAAAAGAAGCCCGCAATAGCTCCTTCTACAGTCTTTTTTGGGCTTAGAATAGGAGCGAGCTTATGTCTTCCCCAGAGCCTTCCAACGAAGTAGGCACCTACATCTGTGATCTTCGTTACGACCACCAGATAACCGAGCCACCATCTTCCATCTTGCGCAATGGGATGAGAGGTAAGAGGATAGAGCACGCCTAACATAAAACAGAGGGGAAGGGCGACGTAGCAGACCCCGAAAAATTCGACGGCAATATGATTGAGTGCGTTATGCGTCTCTTTAAAGTGAAAAACAAAAAAAGTGACAACTCCAATCATCAGAATCGCAAGGGGAAGCAGCGGAGTGTAGTCCTGCTTCTGGACGAAAAAGAAGGCAAAAACTTCGCAAAAGGCGACTCCCATCATCAGGTTAACGGCCGGCTTCAGCTCTTTTGCAAGCGCCAGCTGAACATACTCCCAGATTCCGATCACCGCAGCTGCAGCGACAGTTAGAACCAGAAGTGCGCTCACCCAGTTAATTGAAGAGTAGACGATCAGCAATCCCACAAAGGCGATGACGAACATAGAAACGGCGAGTCTCTTATTGAGATCTGCCAAGCGTTTCATTTTGAAAATCATGGAACTTAGCCTCCTAACCTTCTGTCGCGCTTCTGGTAGTCGACGATCGCTTCCACGAGGTCCTCCTCAGAGAAGTCGGGCCAGAGCGTTTTTGTAATATAGATTTCTGCATAAGATATTTGCCAGAGCAAGAAGTTGCTTAGCCTCGTTTCTCCACTTGTGCGGATGAGTAGTTCGGGATCTCTCCACTTGGCCGTATCGAGATAGGTAGAGAGCGTCTTTTCAGAAAATGCCGCCTTGGAGATCTTCCCCGCCGCAAACTCCTCCGCCATGGCTAGCGCTGCGCGGCTGATCTCATCTCGGCTGCCATAGTTGAGAGCGAGGACTAGGTCGATTTTTTGAGAGCCCGCTGTTGCCAATTTAACGTCTTCTAAAGCTTCTTTTACCTCATCGGGGAAGCGAGAGAGGTCGCCAATCGTATCGAGGCGCACCCCCTCTTCAATCATCTTGCTCTTCTCTTTTCTAAGAAAAGTGCAAATCAGGTTCATAAGTCCAGAGATCTCTTCAGGGCTTCGATTCCAATTTTCTGTAGAAAAACTGTACAAGGTTAATACCTTCACACCGAGATCTGATGCGGCTCTGACAATCGTAGAGACCGTTTCAGATCCTCTCCAGTGTCCCATCACTGCAGGAAGAAGGCGTTTTTTAGCCCACCTGCGATTCCCATCCATCATGATTGCAATATGGCTTGGAATGCGTGTAGGGTCGAGCCGCTCCTCAAACCTTGAGGGCAGCACTCCGCTTTGAAGGGAAGTAGGAGGAGGTGCAGTTAGAGTCATAGGCTTGTTGCAAAGGCTTCTAGAAGATCGCCCTGCTTGAGAGTTTTATGACGCTCGGGTCCTGTCGAGATAAAGCTGATCGGAGCTTCAGAAAGCTCCTCTACCCTATCCAAGTAGGCCCTGGCGAGCTTGGGAAGTTCATCTACATTTTGAGCATCCGCTGTCGAGGCGAGCCACCCTTTGTGAGTCTCGTATACCGGCTCCACGCGGCCCAGAATCTCAGAAGAAGCTGGGAAGCTCTTTAATATCTCTCCATTAAAGCGGTAACCCACACAAATTTTTATCTCTGCAAGCCTGTCCAAGATGTCGAGTTTAGTGACAGCCATTGAATCAACTCCATTCAGCTGAACCGAACGTCTAACAAGCGGTGCATCGAACCAGCCTAGCCGCCTCTTTCTGCCCGTAGTGGTGCCGACCTCTCTTGCCTGTACGTGATCCAGAAAGAGGCTCTCCTCTTGAGCTGTTAAAGCTGTGGGAAGCGGGCCGTTGCCCACTCGAGTCGTGTAGGCTTTTACCACGCCAAGGGTGTGATCGATGCGCGTGGGGCCGATGCCAGCGCCAGCGCAGATTCCCGCTGAGATAGTGCTTGAAGTTGTCACAAAGGGGTAGGTGCCGAAGGTAATATCCAGAAAAGTTCCATGCGCGCCTTCAAAAAGCGTAGGCTCATCTCTCTGAAGAGCTTGTGCAAGCTCCTGCTCCACGTCGGCAGCAAAAACAGAGAGGCTCTTTCCGTAGGAGACGTACTCTTCATACAATTTTTGAAAATCGAGGGCAGGGGCTCCATAAAGCTGTTGAAGCTCCTCATTTTTTGTCTGGAGAATCTGTTTGAGCGACGACTTTAAGAGTTCTGGATCGATGAGCTCACAGAGCCTGATGCCGATACGAGCAGTCTTATCGGTGTAACAGGGGCCGACGCCTCTTCCTGTTGTTCCAATTGCCGCAGCTCCCTTCTTCTTCTCTTGGAGCTTATCGAGCTCTCGATGGTAGGAGAGGATCACGTGGGCGTAAGGGGAGATAAATAGACGCCCCTTTACTTTCAAACCCTTCGCCTCCAGCCCTTCCACCTCTTTCAGAAAGCTCTCTGGATCGATCGCTACACCGCCGCCAATAAAACACTTTGTGTGCGGATAGAGGATGCCTGAAGGAATGAGGTGAAAGCGGTACTCCTCTCCTCTGACGGAGATCGTATGACCGGCATTATTCCCCCCTTGCGAGCGAACGACATATTTCGCCTGTTCGGAGAGGATGTCGATCATCTTCCCCTTTCCCTCATCGCCCCACTGGGTTCCCACAACAATTACTGACGGCATGCGCATCTACCTTAAAAATTTAAAAACAAAGAGGGCTGAGCATAGCCCAAAAACCATGAAAGAGGAAAGAGAAAGATCGGGCACAGGCACGCACACGGGCTCGTTCACGAAAATCCGGAATGTTACTCAAAAAGTTTGTTGACCTTCTTCTGCTCTTTCTTTCGTGAACGGCCCCTCGCCGCAATCTCGGCTCTTTAGGGCCGAGTCTAGGCGGGATTCATATTCTCTTTTGTCCTTAGCCGAAGAGAATCTCCTCTCTTTAGGGAGGAGTTCTTTAACGTGTGCGTGCCCGTGCCGGTTCCCGATCTTTCTTCTCTCTTCGAACTACTTCTTGTAGGGGGTAACCACGAGTGGCCCACCCATGATTTTTGCCGAGTCGTAGTTGAAAAGGGTGTATTGATTCATATTATTAGGATCAAAAAAGACCTCAACGCGATCTCCCGCCTCCCACCCAGCTCCCCAGTCTCCCATGTAGGGCCAGTAGACGCTATAGGTCCACTGGGTACCGTCGGTAAGCTCGATGTGAGTCCAGAAAATATCTTTGATGCGCGGACAGTCGAGGGTGTGAGCCTGCTTATGAAAATGGACCCAGGCTGAGCTCCCGGTACGAAGGTTTTTTAGATAAAAGTCGGGCTCATTGCTGAAAAAGGAGTATACAACGGAGAGTAGAACCTCATCACCCACCTCCCATTTTAGCGCCTCATTGCGATCGCGCTTGTCAACTCTCCACATCGCATTGCTGTCGAGCTGAATCCAGTTGCCCCCCTGCGTAATATCTGCAATCGACTCGATATACCTCTCATCGACAACACGGGTGCGCTTTGCATAAATGGAGGAGGAGCGATCGAGATTAATCAGTTGAAATTCCGCTGCTCCTGGGCTCGTGGTCACGGCGCGGATCTTGTCTCCCACCTTCCAGGAGTATGAGCTCCAGCTGTTGGTCCAGTTGACCTCCCAGATCGAATGGTCGTCTAGAAGCAGTTGATACCCTTTGGGATCCAGCAGCTGCAGCGTGCAGTACTCCTCTTGAGGCTCCCCAGCATGCAGGGTAGAAGACCAAGAACAAATTAAAGAGAAAATCAGGAGAAAAATATACATATCTGAACCCTTAAACCCATCTATTGCATAGACAATATAGAGAGTGCATTCTTTTCACGAAAGCTTATGCTTTTACTAGACAGAATCTCAGGCAGATAAGTATTCTTCCGAAGATTAATTTAATAAGAGGGTCTATGGAAAAGCAGAGACAATGGCAGCGTTTTCTTATTGTAGCCGTTCTTATTTTAACGGTTTACAACATCCTCCCCACCCTTTTCTATTATTCTAAACCGCTGCATAAATCAATCGATGCAAAGAGAGCAGAGCAGATCTCCCTTTCGATTGCTGAGCGTGTAAATAGCCTCGAGAAAGATTCCGTCGAATGGCTGAACTCCTACTGCGCTCTTCTCAATCTCAAGCCTCAAACAATCATTCTGGATGAGAAGCAGCCTCAACTCGTTAGCATCACCTTCAAAAATGCCCAAGACGCTCAGAAGTTCCGTCGCTTCTTCCCAAGAGCCGGCTCTCTCATCTCCTTCGTTCCCGCACAGCTCTCTCTCTCTCCCACTTTAGAGGGAGAAGAGGGGCGCAAAACGGTCTTCATCCACAGAAAGATCCCCGTCCATTTTTCTCCGCAGCAGCTCTCTTCCTTCTTCCAATTCTCCGCAAAAGCAGATGCTCAGGGAAGACCGACCCCTCTCTACCACGCTCTTGTCAACGATCGCCTTTTAGAAGTTGCACTCTCTCTTGGCGGCACAAGCCAAAATGCGCAGTTCGTACAAGGCTCTCTAGGGAATTTAAAAGATCCACAAGTGCAAGATCTCATCCTCTTTTTAGCCCAAGACATCCTCTCTTTCACTAAATCCTTCGGTGAAGATTCGCCCATCGCTTCCCGCTATTTTGCAACCTTCACCCAGACAGAAGGGGGAAATGCCCACCAGACCATCCAGAGCTTTATTGCAGCGGTCGAACAGCTTAAAGATCAGGTGAAGCTGGATAGAATCGCCATCCAGAATGAGAAAGAGCAGAAAAAAGTTGAAGGCTCCTACCTCGATGGCGTGAAACAGCAGCGCCTCGACCAGCTCACAAGCCGAGAGAAGATCCTCTCCTCAGCCCTTGCGATTATCAAGAAGAAGAGCTCACTTTTTGCAGCGGGAAAAACCCCATGGAACTATACGACGCTTGGGGCCGCAATTGACGAGAGTGAAAAAAAGAGTACTGGGTCAAGCAAAATTCAAACGATTTCGCTTGAAGGACGCAGCCCTTTTATCGAAAAGCTCTCTATCGATTGGTCCAATGAGAAGATCATCCTCCACCCCTTTCCAGATATCCTGACTTTAAAAGCCGACCTTCAAAAGAAGGGAGATAGACGCGCAGATGGAATAGAGCAGTTTATCTACAACGAGATCGCCCTCGCTTCTCGAGAAGCCTCTGAGAAGATCACACCTCTCCAAGACCAGTTTGAGATCTCCTTAAATCAGCTCACAGGAAGCAGCAGCTTCGTAGCTCTAAGACTTGGAAGCATTGCCCAGGCAGAGGCCGTGCAACTAAAGCAGCTGATCCAAAAGAGCTGGGCTCCCAAACACCCCGATCTAAAAAGAGAGGAGTTTCCAATCTGGGATTACGACACCTACCTCTCTCTTCCCGCCGAGCAGAAGAAGCTTGGCCTCCTGATCTACTCTCCTGCTCAATATAACAAGATGCCGGCAAAGGGCTTCCGCATGAATTCGATCTACATCCTGGCAAGAGGAGTGGATAAGATCATGCAGAAGGCAGAAGCTGCTCCAGAATCTGAAGAAGCTAGGCAGTTCATGGAGGACTTCCACCAGCTGCGAGAAATTCTGCAGAGCAGCGGCTTTTTCGGTTATGCCGGATCGGCTCGCCTTGTAGGATCTGAATATGCTCAGGATTTCATCTTTGAAAAAGAGAACTACTACCAGACCCTTCTCAAGGCTACTAGAGAAGATTTTACTGTCCATGGAACAAAGCGCTTCGCCTCTCTTGAATTCACAGATGTCGAGCAGCGCATCTTAACTGAAAACAAGATCGGAACTCGCATCCATGAAGATCTACAAAAGTGGAGCGACGACTACAACGCAGCAAGACTCGGCATTAAAGGCATCTCTCCTTACGACGTTCCCAAGCCGACGAAGAGCATTCTCTGGAGCAACCTAGATCTCAGCTTCTCAAAGTACTTCCGCGGCGATGATCGCAAAATTCTCCATTGGGGGTTGGATCTTTCTGGCGGGAAAACCGTTCAAATCGAACTCCGAGATGCCGGTGGACGCATCGTTACAAACGAAGTCGATATCAAGCAGGGCATTAACGAGCTTTATAAGCGCGTGAATAAGATGGGCGTCTCTGAGGTGAGCATTCGCCAGGAAGGCAATACGATCACCCTCGACTTCCCCGGCTCTCAAGGACTATCCGCACAAGAGCTCGTTAAGGCCTCTTCAATGTACTTCCACATCGTGAACGAGAAGTTTTCCTCTAGCAACTCTCAACTTTCGGAAGAAGTTGGACGCTTCTTGCAAGAGGTGTGGAATGAAGCTGTCGTTACAAATAGAAAAGATGCTGAGGAGATCAACCAGATCGCTTGGCAGCATCTTCATGGCGACTCTGTGGATCCCGATGTTGTACAGCCGCGCAGCGAGGCAGCAAAAATCCTGTATGAGAATGGCCTGCGCCTCACCTCTCCGCAGGACCCCTCTGCAAGCAGCATGTATAACGACACCTATTCGAAGATCGCTGTGATGCGCGGAGAGGACTTTACAGAATGGCACGGACAGACCAATCCTCTGATGATCACCTTCCGCAACTACGCGCTTGAAGGCTCAAACCTTGAAAACGTCCACTCCTCTTACGACCCTTCAAAAGGAAACTTCTTAAGCTTTGGAGTTAAAGGATCTCAAGTTACAAAAGAGGTGCATAAGTTTAGTCCGCGCGACGCTCTATTCGCATGGACCTCGCGCTTCTCCAAAGAGAAGGTCATAGGAACACCTCTCGACGTCTACTCGCGTGGCCGAGGCTGGAGAATGGCTGTCATTCTAAATGGCACGATCATTAGCGCTCCGACTCTCGACTCTGCTCTGCGCGACAGCGCGATGATTACGGGAAGCTTTACGCAAAGAGAGGTAAGCCAGTTGGAAGCGGACTTAAAAGCCGGCTCCCTCAGCTTTACACCTCGCATTCTCTCCGAGAAGAACGTAAGCCCCGAAATCGGCGCTCAAGAGCGCACGCTCGGCATCTGGGCGATGTTTATCTCCCTGCTCTTTGTGATCGGCGCGATGGTTGGATACTACCGCTTCGGAGGCGTTGT
The DNA here is from genome assembly GCA_016185065.1 of Chlamydiales bacterium. Lineage (NCBI taxonomy): Bacteria > Pseudomonadati > Chlamydiota > Chlamydiia > Chlamydiales > Chlamydiales bacterium. Next base: position 37,116 of record JACPOL010000010.1, on the reverse strand, counting down.
TGCCTCTGTTGCTGTGATCTTCAACTTGCTGATCATGTGGGCAACTCTGCAGAACCTCTCAGCCACTCTTACCCTGGCAACAATTGCAGGGCTTGTGCTGACGCTTGCAATGGCTGTCGATGCCAACGTGCTTGTTTTCGAAAGAATCCGCGAAGAGTTCGCCGTAACCGGACGCATTGCGCATGCGGTGCATGCCGGATATAAGAGAGCCTTTTCCGCGATTCTCGACTCAAACGTGACGACTATTATCGCTGCTCTAATCCTGATGCATTTTGATTCCGGACCAATTAAAGGGTTCGCAATCACACTGATCATTGGTATCGTCTCTTCGATGTTCACAGCACTCTTTATGACGCGCTTCTTCTTCAATGGATGGGTTCAAAATTCAAAGAATAAGGCGCTTAACATGGCCAGCTGGATTAAATCGTCCAATTTCAACTTCTTGAAATTCACAAAGCCGACTTTAATTGTGTCGACTCTCATCATTGCGGTTGGCGCCCTCGTCTTTACGACTCAACGCCATACAATTTTGGGAATGGACTTCACGGGCGGATATGCAATTGAAGTCGAACTTCCAAAACAGACTTCAAGCGACTACAGAAAACTCGTGGAGACAGCGCTAATAAAAGCTGGCGCGCCTCAACAAGACTTCCAAGTTCGAGAGCTGACGCCATCTAATAATGTGCGCATCTTCCTTAGCCAGAGCATGGATCATGCAGGACACGCATTCTTCGGACTCGAATCTCAAGACGCAAACCGCGAGCTAACCTACCCGTATGAAGCGAATCCAAAAATCATCTGGGTTGTAGATGCGCTTCAAAAAGCAGGACTCACTCTTTCTGAGAAGAGCTTGCAAGGCTTAGACAAGAGCTGGTCCGCAGTTAGCGGACAGATGTCGGAAGCGATGCAGACATCTGCTCTCATGGGACTCGGGCTTGCTCTCATCTGCATTCTCGTTTACGTGACAGTGCGTTTTGAATTCAAATATGCGATCTCAGCAACCATCTGCCTTGCACACGACGTGCTCATCACGATTGGCATGCTCGCCATTCTACATGCGCTCGGAGTCGCTGTGCAGATAGATCTGAATACGATCGCCGCTTTGATGACAATTATCGGCTACTCGCTAAACGATACGATCATCATCTTCGATAGGATCCGCGAGGATCTGAAGCAGATGCGCAAGTTCTCATTTAAAGAAATTATTAATCACGCTTTAAACGCGACCCTCAGCAGAACCACTTTGACTTCGGGAATTACCCTAGTTGCACTGATTCCGCTCGTCGCTTTAGGCGGAAGCACCATCTTTGGCTTTGCACTGGTAATGAGCATGGGCGTTATCTTTGGAACCCTCTCCTCCCTGTTTATTGCAGCCCCCTTATTGCAATATTTTCATCAGCGGGATGAGAAGAAAACGGTCGAAGTCATGAGAGGAGATATTTAAAGGTTTTAATTCGGAGGGTCGATATACTGAGCAGAAACAGAAATATTTTTTTGAGACCCTCATTCAATGGAAACCTCTGATGCGGAGAAGGTCACATCCCCCGCGGAAGAAGACAAGAGAGCTGGTGATGCTGAACTTCGCAAACGATCAATTAGCCCCCTCTGGGTCTACCCAGATACAGACGCCGAGTGGGTTAAGACGATCATTCGCGAATTCAATATCCATCCTGTAACTGCACAGGTCCTGGCCTCTCGAGGATTCTCCGATCTCGAAGAGATACACGAGTATCTCTATGCAAAATTGCCAGACCTTTTTGATCCAGACCTCTTTCCAGATATGGAGAAGGCTGTAGCCCGCGTTTTCGACGCCCTAAAAAAGGGTGAACATATCCTCGTTTATGGCGACAACGACGTAGATGGGATGACCGCCGCAACTCTTCTTACCGAGTTTCTCCAGCTCATCGGAGCAAAAGTCTTCTATTATATTTCGAACCGCATCTCCTTAAAAAAGAGCTTAATGCTCGATGCGATCGACTATGCGATCACAAATAACTGCAAACTCCTTATAACTGCAGACTGCGGGATCACATCCGTTAGCGAGATTGAAGAGGCGGTGAAAAGAGGCGTCGATGTAATCATCACCGATCACCATGAGCCAACAGCACGCCTACCTCACTGCGTAGCAACTCTTAATCCCAAAGTTGAAGGAAGCACCTATCCAAACCGAGAGCTCACTGGAGTCGGGGTTGCCTTTAAACTCGCACATGCGCTCACAAATCAGCTGATTAACAATGGAGAGATCACCGCAACTCAGATCGATCTCAAACGCTATCTAGACCTCGTTGCCCTTGGAACGATCGCAGACATGGGATCGCTTATTGGTGAAAACCGCATCCTTGTACGCTATGGCCTAAGACAGACCAGAAAAACCAAGCGCATCGGCCTCTCAAAATTGTTCACGATCTGCGAGCTAAAAACCAGCGAGATCACCCCCATCGACATCGCCTCAAAAGTCGCTCCCCGATTGAATAGCCTAGGCCGTATCGCAGATCCCAAAAAAGGAGTTGAACTGCTCCTTATCCGAGATAGCGCTCTTGCTGAATCTTTAGCTAAAGAACTGGATCTCAACAACTTAGAAAGGCAGAAGATCGAAAGACGCGATGCTGAAGACATAGATCAGTATCTGCTCAAGCATCCAGAGGTTTTTGAAGAGAAGGCTATCGTGCTCTCCTCTGAGAAGTGGCACCCTGGAATCATCCCCATCATCACTGCACGCATTGCAAAGACCTACAACCGACCGACTATCGTTATCGCGATCGAAGATGGTATCGGCAAGGGCTCGATGCGAACAATTCCCGAATTCCCCCTTCTCCCTCTACTCCGTGAAAATGCCGATCTTCTCATCAACTTCGGCGGGCACGACTTCGCAGCGGGCCTGACGATCAAAGAAGAGAAGATTCCCGACTTTAAAAAGCGATTCGTTAAAGCTGCAAACGTGAAACTCAAAGATCAAGATGTTGCTCCAAAGCTCAGCTTAGACGCTAAGATCAACTTTGGCGACCTCACCTTCGACTTCCTCGAATCTCTCAATCTACTTGAACCCTTTGGCAATGAGAACCCAGCCCCGATCCTCTATTGTGATGCGAAGCAGATCTGGATGCCCAAGGTGGTGGGCAAAACTCACCTGAAGCTCTATCTCGAACAGAACGATCGATTCTTAGAAGGAATCGCATTTGGCATGGCCGAGAAGCGCACGATGCTAGCCAAGAAGAATCTAACTCTACGCATCGCCTTCACCCCTCACGTCAATACCTTCCTCAACAAGTCGAGCATTCAACTCCAAATCCGCGACTTCCAGATCCTTTAGAAGAGGAGGAGAGGGAGATCGGGCACGCACACGGGCTCGGGCTCGTTCACGAAAGAAAGAGAGTTTAACCGCGCCCAGTCTCCTTCCCCGCTCCCCCCTCTTTCGTGAACGTGCCCGTGTGCGTGCCCGCGCCCGATCTTTTTCTTGCCCTTCTCTTCTTATCCAGAAAAAGAAAAAGGACACCGGGGGTTACCCGATGTCCTAATTTTTGCGCAAAAAAGCAAAAGTTCTAAATAAAAAAAAGAGGGAAGATCGGTTATGAAACCTCTCTTACACCCCTTCGATATTCTGACTTCTTTTGTTCAAATAGTTCTCTTGGTAGTCCTTCACTTCATTAGCGTGAACGACCCAAGCTGCTCCTCGACGAGTAGCTTTCAGCAGACCCACGCGCGTAGCGTAGTAGATCTTCTGTGCTGGTACGTTGAGTAGTTTTGCGACTTGATTAATCGAATAGAATCCCTTGTGGTTATCAAACAAGAGTTCTCCGTTAAACATAGATTTCGTTCTAGAATATTTGAGTTTTCTATAGTTCTCAAGGTCTTCCAGATTGATAGTCCAACGAGTTGTGTCTTTCGATGCTTTCAGCTTCTTCTGCTTAATTGCAACGTAGATAGCTTGACGAGTAACATTGTTAATCCGCGCAGCTTCTGTAATAGAAACAACTTTTTTCGTGGACGTAGAATCTTCGATAATCACACCTTCGGTGAGGTGATTTGTATCGTGTTCCATAGCTTTTAAATCCTCCTAATATAGCCTGTTCTAAAAAGAGGCACTGACAAGTTACTTTTCATCCAGCTCGCCTCTCGTTTTTAGTTTTTTTCTACGCCAAAATAGGTTTCTTTTTATTATTAGAGTATCATCTATAATGGTGATCAATAATTATCACATAAAATTGAATTGAGGGCAACCCTCTTTTGATTTTTTTGAAAAATTTTTATACCCCCTCCCCCTCTCCCCAGGTTTTTATCGTGGCCATAAACTTCTGAGCTCCTGTATGCTACGCCTAAACTGGTCTAGGGAGGATTTTCATGCTTTTTCGACTAATCTCGCTATTCCTTCTCTTTTTCTCCCCCTATCTCCTTGAAGCTAAGCCACCTGCGCTTTCATCTCGCGATACGAAAATAAAAATCGAAGAAATCTTAAAAGCGCACGTCTGCTACCAGTCGCTAACTCCCGAGCTAATAAAGAGATCTATAGAGAACTACTTAGATGAAATCGACCCCTCAAAAGCTTATTTTATTGATTCTGAGATAGTTAAATGGACAAACCCCTCGGAAGAGCTCCTAACGAAGACCCTAGAGGGGTGTAAGAAGGAGGATTTCTCCACTTTTGAGGCGATCCACGAGACTTTCCTTCTTGCAGTACAACGAAGGGCCCGCCTCGAAGAACAGGTCTTAAACATGCCTATTACGGAGGGCGTGCAACCCTCTGAGTTTAAAGACATTAAGTGGGCCAAAAGCGAGGACGAGCTTCTCACTCGCCTATCTCGCATAAGGTCTTTACAATTAGACGTTTCGGACAAGCTTGATCGTGAGGGAAAAGACAAGTTTTACGAAAAGCTTACGAAAAGACGTAAAAACAGAGAGGCCGAACTTACGGGTGCATCCACCACAGAGAAGAAGCAGATCGTCTACTCTTATGTTTTAAAGGCGATTACTTCGGCCCTCGACTCTCAAACTGTCTATTTTACACCCACCGAAGCAAACCAGTTTCTGATTCAGGTCCAGCAGAGATTATTTGGAATCGGCGTTCAACTTAGAGACGACCTCAGCGGCTTTTCTGTCGTCAAAATTCTCGACGGCGGACCAGCAAATCAGAGTAAAAAATTAAAAGTAAACGACCGCATTATCGCTGTGAACGGAGAGCCAGTGGTTGGGATGGATATCGCCGAAGCCGTCGAGCTAATTCGCGGTCAGAAGGGGACCTCCGTTCTTCTCACAGTTCTCAGACCTCAAGTCGAAGGGGAAAATAAGAGCGATGAGAAGCTAGATGTTGAAATTACTCGAGGAGAGGTGGTGCTTAAAGAGACTCGCCTCGAAACCTCTTATGAGCCTTACGGAGATGGCGTCATCGGCGTTCTCCACCTCTTCTCATTCTATCAAGACTCAACAACCTCTTCCGCAGCCGATCTTGCAAAAGCGATTGAAGATCTCAAAAAAGCACACAATCTGAAGGGGATTGTGCTCGACCTTAGAGACAACTCTGGCGGCCTCCTTTCGCAGGCAGTTTCCGTTAGCGGCCTATTCATTACAAAGGGCGTAGTGGTCTCAGTAAAGGACAACACCGGAGCTTCTCAAAGACTGCGCAACATCGAAGCGAAGCCAGTTTGGGACGGACCTCTTATCATTGCAATCAACAGGGCGAGCGCCTCATCTGCGGAGATCGTTGCCCAAGCACTTCAAGATTATGGAAGAACTATTCTGGTTGGAGACAAAGAGAGCTTCGGAAAAGGAACTTTTCAATCGTTTACCCTTGAATCTGCCAATTTTGCAAAAGTGAATCCTAAAGGCGAGTATAAAGTGACGAGAGGTAGATACTACACAGTCTCCGGAAAGAGCCCTCAGCTCACAGGCGTTCAAGCAGATATCGTCGTTCCTGGTATTCTTTCTGAGCTTGAAATTGGAGAAAAATTCTCGAAATTTCCTGTTGGAAACGATCAGATCGAACCTAGCTTTGAAGATGATCTATCCGATATTCCCTATGCTCACCGAGACCAGATCGCCAAGCTCTATCGCTTTAACCTTCAGCCTATCCTTAAGACCTACCAGCCCTATCTGCCCGTGCTGGCTAAAAACTCTCAAGACCGCATTGAGAAGAATAAGAACTATCAGACCTTCCTCAAAGAGATCGCCAAAAAGGACAACTTCTCCGAAGAGGCCCTCCCCTTCGGACAGGCCGATCTCCAGCTCGAAGAGTCGATCAACATCATGAAAGACCTCATCTTCCTCATGAACCTCTCCAAATAACAGGAAGAGCGCTCGGAGAAGAAACGGACAAAAAACGGACGTTAACGGACAGGAAATGGACAAAAACGGACACGCGCTAAAGAAAGAATTCTTTCCTTCTTTCTTGCCCGCCTGTCCGTTTCTCGTCCTTTTTTGTCCGTTTCCTGTCCGTTAATGTCCATTTTCCCGGGCGGGCTTCTTCTCCGTGCGCAAACTAAATTCTTTAGTTTGCGCGTGGCTACTGAGCTTGCTTTCTTTGGGCAAAAGCACGAAAATAGGGGCCGATTTACTAACCCCACTTAAAAAAATGACTGTACGCGTACGCATTGCTCCTTCTCCCACTGGCGACCCTCACGTAGGGACAGCTTATATGGCTCTGTTTAACCTAATCTTCGCACGCCACTTTGGAGGCAAGTTCCTCCTGCGTATCGAAGACACCGATCGCACGCGCTCGCGACCAGAATATGAGAAGAGCATCTACGACGCTCTGAGATGGGCTGGCATTCAGTGGGATGAGGGACCCGATGTCGGAGGTCCTCACGGCCCTTACCGTCAGTCGGAGAGAACTGAGATCTATCGCAAATACTGTCAAAAACTCCTGGACGACAATAAAGCTTATAAGTGTTTTGCAACCCCAGAGGAGCTGGCCGAGATGCGCGAAATGAGCATCAAGCTCGGACAGCGCGTGGGCTACGATCGCCGCTACCGCAACTGCAGCCCTGAAGAGGTGGAGCGCCGCGAAAAAGAGGGGCAGCCCTATGTGGTGCGTCTCAAGGTGCCACTCACTGGAGAGTGCGTCTACGAAGATGGAATCAAAGGCAGAATCACTTGTCCTTGGGCAGATATCGACGACCAGGTGCTGATGAAATCGGACGGCTTTCCAACCTACCACTTGGCAAACGTCGTGGACGATCACCTGATGGAGATCTCCCATGTGATCCGAGGAGACGAGTGGATGAGCTCTACGCCTAAGCACATCCTGCTCTATGAATCTTTCGGCTGGACTCCTCCAGTATTCATGCACATGCCTCTGCTACTTGGAAAAGATGGCAAAAAGCTCTCGAAACGTAGAAACCCGACCTCGATCTTCTATTATAGAGATAGCGGCTACCTTCCAGAGGCGTTTGTCAACTTCATGACCCTCATGGGCTACAGCATGAAAGATGACAAAGAGATCTACTCTCTCGAAGAGATCATCCGCGACTTCGATCCTAAGAGAATCGGGGTCTCAGGCGCATTCTTCGACATGCAGAAGCTAGAGTGGATGAATCAGCAGTATCTGATCAATCAGATCCCAGAAGATAAGCTGTGGGAGAAGATCCGCGAGTGGAGCTTCAGCGATGAGTTCATGAAGAAGCTGATGCCTCTTGTGCACACGCGCATCAAGACATTCGGCGAGTTCATGGAGCTCTGCCAGTTCTTCTTCATCAACCACCTCACCTACTCGGATGAGCTTCTCTGTCCGTCGGGTCTTGCGCGCGAGAAGGCAGCGCTCCTCCTTCAGCCTATCATCATGAGCATGGATGAGCAGGAAGATTGGGGAAAGACAGGCATCGAGAAGGCCTCTCGCGACGTCGCAGAGGTGTTTGGCGTCAACCACAAGAAGGTGGTCATTCCAATATTGTATGGAGCCCTTACAGGCAAACGCTCGGGGCTGCCCCTATTTGATTCAGTTGCGATCTTAGGAAAAGACCGCTGCCGAGCACGCCTCTTGCAAGCGATCGACTTCCTCGGAGGAATTTCAAATAAAAAAATGGATCAGTTGAACAAAGGATGGACAAAGCGGGATTGCAAAGAATTACTTCAATAAACGCCAAACTCTTCGTCTTTTTGGCTCTCTTTCTGCTCCTCTTCCAGAGAGGTGTCAGAGATGATGTATACGGGCTGGTTGTACCCCATGTCTGTGCATGCGCCGAGGAGGCTAGCGCCAAGAAGAATGAGAAATGTAATATATCGCATGCCCGTTTCCTAGATAGTCAGAATTATTCTTTATCTTTTTTAACAATCTTTTGTCTATGACTATTTCAGATTCAACAGATCCTAAACTCACAGCGAAACCAACCAGGGCGGCTCCCTTTTCTGCCAAGATCAAGGAGAGATACTCCTTAACCGGTAACGGATCTACTAAAGAGACCTACCACATCTCTCTCGATTTAAAAAATTCTGGAATCGAATTTAAAGTCGGCGACTCGGTGGGGATTTTTGGGCAGAACGACCCTATCCTCGTTCAGCATCTTCTCGATGCGATGCACGCAAACGGGGATGAGATTGTTCTGGATACTCGCGCAAACCAGCAGATCTCTGTGCGCGAATTTCTTTTAATGCGTGCCAATCTCTCCAGACTCACCTCCTCTTTTCTGAAAATTCTCCACGAAAATGCTGCATTTAAAAATGAGAGTATCGACCAGCTCCTTCAACCAGAGAATAAACCTCTCCTCGCTGATTTTCTTAAACAGAACGACCCTCTCGCCCTCCTAAGAGAGTACAGAGATGTTAAAGCTCCTTTACAAGAGCTCTGCACACAGTTTGGTCCTATGCTGCCTCGCTTCTATTCGATCGCCTCGTCTCAGAAGATGATTCAGGATGAGGTGCACCTTACTGTAAGCGTGACCTCGTACACATACGCAGGCGAGCGCCGCTACGGGGTTGCTAGCCACTTTCTCTGTCACTTAGCCGAAGAGAATAAGACGCCTATCCCTCTTTATGTACAGCCAACTCATAGCTTTGTCCTCCCAGAAAAAAATGATGCTCACATCATCATGATCGGGCCTGGAACGGGCGTCGCTCCCTTCCGCGCCTTCATGCAAGAGCGCATTGCTCTCGACCACTCGGGAAAAAACTGGCTCTTTTTCGGTGAGCGCAACAGAAAGAGCGACTTCTTTTATGAAGAGTTTTGGAACTCGCTCGTCGCAAAACAGAAGCTAAAACTAGATCTTGCCTTCTCACGTGATACTGACGAGAAGGTCTATGTCCAACACAAGCTTCTAGAAAACGGGAAAGAGCTCTGGTCCTGGATTCAGGGAGGCTCTCACATCTACGTCTGCGGAGATGCGGAAAAAATGGCAAAGGATGTCGATGCAGCTCTTCATCAGATTGTTGAAAAAGAAGGCGAGATGAGCTCCGAAGAGGCTAAGGCCTTTGTCAAAGGACTCCGCACACAAAAACGGTATCTTCTCGATGTCTACTGAGACGATCGAATCCAGAGAAAAGCCGGAGCGCGGGTGTTCTAAAACGCGCCTTGCACTGCTATGGATGAACCTCAGCAGCGAGCCTTTAACCGCTCTCTACACGCTTCTGCCTTTCATCCTCCGAAAAGATCTACACGCCACCCTCTTTCAGATCTCGCTTTTTGTGATGTTAAAGCCGGTCCTCTCCGTCTTCTCTTTCTACTGGAGCGCCTACATCTCAAACAGAAGAGAAAAACTGAGATCAAACCTTATTGGCGCCTGGGTACTCGCCCGCCTTCCTTTTCTACTTCTTCCCTTGATCGACAACGTCTGGTTCCTTCTTCTTGCCGCTAGCTGCTACCAGCTCTTCAGCCGCGCCAGTAACCCCGCGTTAATCGAGATCTTAAAGCTAAATATTCCCAAGGCGCCCAGGGAAAAAGCCTTCTCCTTCTACTATGTGCTCAGCTTCATTGAAAGCGTAGCCTTAGGCCTTGCCATCGGAGATGTTCTGGATGGAAGCGTGGGATACTGGAGAGTTCTATTTCTACTCGCCTCAGTTGTTGGACTTAGCAGCATTCTATTTCAGATGCGCATTCCCATTCCAAAGAATGAGAGCGAGATCGCGGGCTCTCCTCCACTTAAGCGCAGCCTGATCGCTCCTTGGAAGGAGTGTTTTGCTCTTCTTAAAGCGCGGCCCGATTTTGCTCACTTCCAGTGGGGCTTTATGATTGGAGGCTTTGGGCTTATGCTTATCGCCCCATCGCTATCCATCTTCTATTCAGATGTTCTTGCCCTTACTCATGGAGACATCGCCATCGCTCGCTTTGTTCTCATGGGGATAGGAGTAGCACTCTCCTCATTCCTGTGGAGACGCGGCATTGAGAAGATCCAGATTCCTAAGCTCACCTCCTGGATACTCATCGGCTTTGCTCTCTTTCCCCTCGCCCTTCTCTTTGCTCCCTACAGCAAGCTATTCGTCTACCTCGCCTTTTTCATCTATGGAATCGCACAGGCTGGCAGCCACCTCCTGTGGAATCTCTCTGGTACCCTCTTTTCCAAAGAGGGGGATAGTCTACCCTTCTCGACTACCAACATATTGATGGTCGGCATACGCGGAGCTGTAGGACCCCTTCTCGGAGGCATCCTCTGCGACCTCTTCGGCCCCTCAGCAATGCTCTCCTGCGGCGTCCTCATTGCCCTCTACGGCTCCCTCCGCATGATCCGCACAAAAAAACCCTCCCCCGAACTCTCCTAACAGCAAAAATTTAGAATTTTTGCTGAACTTTAGAAAAAGCTAACGATAGACATGTCGGGTAGGCCAGGGGAAAGCTTCGCTTTCTCTCCGGGCCTCCCTGCGACCCTCTTGCGCTTCACCTCGCTTTGCCAAATCGTGTGCTCGAAAACAGAGTGGGCCATTGCCCTACCCTGTGCGCCTGCCCGGCTTTTCTGCGCTTCGATTTTGCTGTGCGATCTGAAGCGAAGGCCTGCGCCTTACTGCGTGGCGCAGAAATGATGCGGCTTCGCCGCTATGAAGAAAGAGATTGAAGAGGGAAGTTCTTAGTCTCTTTAGATACATCTGCGATTGACGTGAAAGGGGCCCCGCACCCGAGACGTTAGTCCGGCGGGGTATGAACGCATGAGCAGCCGATCGATTCAGATCGCACAGCAAAATTGCACCGCAGGAGAAGCGCGGCGAGCGCGCCAGGGGTCGTACAGAGGTACGCCCCTTCTCCGAGGACGCGATTTGGCAAAGCGAGGTGAAGCGCAAGGTGGTCGCAGGAGGTGTAGCGTAAGCGCACACCATCCGACATGTCTATCCTGCTAAACACAAAATACTTTCAAAATATGGCGGGTTGTCCGGAAGGACAACTATTTGTGAGGCTGAATGGTGGTGAGGATGCAGAAGCACTGGAGGCCGTCGCCGCAGCCAAAGTCGGTGAGGCCGTCGCCGGAGGTTGCGGTGATGCCCACTTGAGACTCATCGAGCTTCATGACAGAAGCTATCTTCCTTCTCATCTCCAGAACGCGCGCTTGCATGCGAGGTCTCTTGCCTTCGATGGTGAGAGCCACATGTTGGATGCGCTGAGAGCCCAGGGTCTCGAGGGCTCGCTCAAGATAGACCTGACTATCAGTGATCCCCTCTTTGTGACAGAGCTCGATCGCAACGCCTCCAAGAATGGGCACATGCGTGAGCGTCGTGATCGCATTGCAGATCGCATGAAAGACCACATCGCCATCTGAATCCGCATCTAATCCCGGGTTGTTCGGGAAGATGAGCCCTGCAATGATGCAGGGCTTGGTAGAAGTGGAAGGGAGAAACCGGTGGCTATCCTGTCCAATCCCCACTCGCGTGCATGGAAAAATAGTCATGCAAACGTCGTTTTAAGATTTTTCTCTTTCTCAGCCCGTTTCAGAGCGAAATCGATTAATCGATCTACGACTTGAGGAAAGGGAACTCCGCTAATCTCCCAGAGCTTTGGAAACATACTTGTGCTGGTAAAGCCGGGAATCGTATTGATCTCGTTCACGTAGACGGTTCCATCTTTTTTCAGAAAGAGATCGACACGCGCCATGCCCTCGCAGCAGAGCACCTTATATGCTCGTAAAGAGGCCTCTTGCACACGAGCGGTCTCTTGAGCTGTAATCGCTGCAGGAAGAACAAAGACTGTCCCGCTCTCTTCGATATACTTCGCCTCGTAAGAGTGGAAGTCATCTTTGGGAATCACCTCGCCTGGCAGTGAAACGATCGGACGCTCATCTCCCATGATCGAACATTCGATCTCGCGCCCATCGATAAACTCTTCGAGCAGAATTTTTCTGTCGTAGAGAAAAGCCTTATCTACCGCTGCTTGGTACTCTTTCTGATTTTTCACCTTCGAAACACCAACAGAAGAGCCCAAGTTTGCAGGCTTGATAAAGATAGGAAGTCCGAGCTCCTTCGACGCCTTCTCAAAGCTCATCTCATGAGCGTCATGCGCATCGAGAGAGATAAACTTTGCGGTGTTTAATTTTGCATCGCGCATCAGCCTCTTCATCACATCCTTGTCCATTCCGACGGCCGATCCCAAGATCCCTGGCCCAACGAAGGGAACTCCTGCCATTCTGAGAAGACCTTGAATTGCACCATCCTCTCCGTAAGTGCCATGCAGAACGGGAAAGATCACATCTAGAGGTTCAAAGAGACCTACTTGAGAGAGCTTCACGAGATTCTTATCTTCGGGATGGGCAACGAGAGCGACCTGATTTTTCGCTCCCTGCAGTTTCACTTTTTTGGGATTGTCTGCATTTAATAGATACTGGTAGGCGTCGCGCACGTGCCATTCGCCACTCTTATCGATGCCGATAAGAACCGGTTCATATCTGTTTTTATCGAGCGCCTCGATTACATTCTTTGCCGATAAAAGAGAGATCTCATGCTCGGCTGATCTGCCCCCAAAAACAACCCCTACTCTAATTTTTCTCTGCATAATTTTTGCCCCTATCCATAGACTGGTTTGGATGTCCTCAATACATATAGCAAATACGCAATTTGAATGGGAGCTCTCTCAAACTGGAGTCCCTGAGCTGCTCGCAACCCTCGAGAAGAATCCGGTCTATCTACAGCTCCAGTTTCTACCCTTTCTATATGCGGAAAAGACCGGTGGCGTGGCCGTGAGCTCCTCTCCTCCCGAGGAGTTTTGGCGGGCGCTAAAAAAGATGGGCATCGATCCCCCTAAGATCCACCTCCTCTCCGAAAAGGAGCTCTCCTCGTACAGCCAACTGGAATCCTGGGGAGCCTCAAGAAGCGTTGAAGCTTGGGCTAGAAGCCGCCATCTCGCCTACTCGATGCCCGACTGGGAGGTTGTCAAAAGGGTCAACTCCAAACTCTTCTCATCATCTAACTCTCCACAGCTTCCGGGCTCCAAGCTTCTGAATAATGAAGAGGAGGTCGCAAGCTGGTTGAACACTGGATCTGGTATGAAGGTCTTTAAAACCTGTTTTGGCGTTTCGGGGAAGGGGCACCTTCTCTGGGATCCTGAAAATCCTCCGGAAAAAGAGAGGCTCGTGAGCTTTCTCACAAGAGAGTGGCAAGCAGAGCGCGTGGTGATCGGAGAGCCGTGGGTGCATCGCCTTCTCGACTTTAGCACACAGTGGAAGATCGATTCAGGAATCCACTACTTGGGCGCAACGATCTGCGAAACCGACGCAAAGGGAGTTCATAAGAGAAATATCGCGGGGGATGAGCAGCAGCTGTTTGCTGGCAGAGAAGATTGTATCCGTGATCACAAGAAAGTGGCTCTGCCGATCTTAAAAGAGATGCAGCAGCTCGGCTACTTCGGCCACGTAGGAGTCGACGCGATGCTCTACAGAAGAGATGAGAGAGAGCATCTTCATCCTGTTGTCGAGATCAACGCGCGCAAGACGATGGGATGGGCAGCACTTGAAATTCAGCGCAGACACTTTCCCAACCAGCTTCTCTCACTCGCCTTTCTTCCTCACGCTTCTGCAGCATCACTGCTTCCCACTTCTCTCATCACATCACGCAACAAAGAGATCCAATTCTCTCGCAGCTTATCGTTAAGCTTCTCCTCAAAGTTGTCTCTGCTCAAAAAAATCTGAAAGCTGCATCACGTTCGTGTTTACTTTTAAATGAGAATCCCGCTAACAATAGAGGAAGAGAGTTACACGAAGTGAGTGCACGTGAACCTACCCGCGAATTCTAAATTTTTGCCTTTCGCGTCTTTTCCGTCGTATTTTCGTGCTGCTTCTTGGTCTACTTATTTAAGTATGTCCTGCGAAGCAGCACAAAAATCTGACGAAAAATCCATCAAAACTCAGAAACTTATAATTGGCGGATAGGTTCATGGACCTGATCAAGATTAAAGGCGGAGTTCCTCTTCAAGGAAGCGTCAAAGCAGCAGGCGCAAAGAACGCAGTTACGAAAATTCTAGTCGCTTCTCTTCTCTCTGACAAGCGCTGCACTCTCTACAACGTTCCCAACATCGCCGAAGTAGAAGTGACTGTTGAACTCTGCAAAGAGATCGGCAGCGAAGTCCACTGGGATAGAACAGAGGGCGTCATCGAGATCGTCACAAAATCTCTCAAAGCAACTTACATCCCTCAACGTTTTTCTGGATCTAACCGTATCCCGATTCTAATGATCGGCGCTCTTCTCGGAAGAACAGATGAGGATATCATCGTTCCAACCGCTGGCGGTTGCAAGATCGGTAAGCGTCCCGTCGACTTCCACATCAACGCACTCGAAAAGCTCGGAGCTTCGATCGAGTACCGCGAGATGAAAAAAGAGGGGTGCTACTTCGCCCGCGCACACCAGGGCCTCAAAGGCGCAGTCATCCAGCTCCCTTATCCTTCTGTTGGCGCAACCGAGAATGCAATTCTCGCTGCCGTTCGCGCAAAGGGAAGCACCGTAATCAAAAACGCCGCGATGGAGCCGGAGATCATCGACCTCATACTCTTCCTGCAAAAACTCGGCGTCGTTATCTCCACAGATATCGACCGCACCATCCACATTCAACAGACAACGCAGTTCTACGAAGTTGAGCACACGATCGTCACCGATAGAATTGAGGCCGCCTCTCTGGGGATGGCCGCGATCAGCACAAAGGGAAGAGTCTTTGTCGAAGGCGCGCAGCATCTAAATATGATCACCTTCCTCAACACCCTCCGCAAGATCGGCGCGGGCTTTCAGGTGAAGAACCAGGGCATCGAGTTCTACTACGACGGACCTCTGAAAGGAGGCATCCTCTTAGAAACAGATGTCTATCCAGGTTTTCTCACAGACTGGCAGCAGCCCTTCGTCGTTCTACTCACGCAAGCTGAAGGAAGCTCGATCGTTCACGAGACGGTATACGAGAATCGCTTTGGCTACACAGACGTTCTCCGCGAGATGGGCGCCAACATCGAGCTCTTCACTCACTGCCTCGGACCTCGTCCTTGCAGATTCTGTGCACAGAACTACAACCATAGCGCCATCATTAAAGGGCCTACCCCGCTCACCTCAAAAGACTTCACCATCCCCGACCTGCGCGGAGGCTTCGCCTACGTCATGGCGGCACTCATCGCTCCAGGCACCAGCACCCTATCGGGCGCAAAATTCCTCGACCGCGGTTATGAGAACCTCGTCGGCAAGCTCTCCTCTTTAGGAGCTGAGATCTCCCGCTCTCCCTTCGAGACCAAGGAGCATCCAGTCAAAGCCGTTGCCGCCGCCCTCTCTCCCAGCTAATTTTGGAGTGCGGGGACTCGTCACCGCTTTTCTCGAGATCGACCCGGCGATCTCTCTTTGAAGGGAGATATCGACAAGTCGATATCGAGAAAAGCGGCGCCAGGTCGCACGCACTCCAAAAAAGAAAAGAATCTCTTTTTTCCACTCGTTGACTTCTAGCTAGGCAGGCAGTAGAATTTAGCCCGTTTTTCCTCTAGGAATTGAGAAAAAATTAAAGAGGTTTATTTGAATAAAGCATGGCGGCAGATACAGCGCCAAAATTTCACAAGCTGCCACGCTCTCATGGATTTTCTTGAGATCGAAGAGGGGCTGCGCGCGCAGATCTTGAAAGCTCCAAAATTTCCTTTAAACTTGCCGCGTCGTCTCGCCGAAAAGATTGAAAAAAACTCTTTAAACGACCCCATTTTTCTGCAATTTGTTCCTCTGGATAAAGAGGCAAAAAGCGCTCCGAGCGGCTTCTGCTTAGATCCAGTGCAGGATGCGAGCTTCCGGAAGGGGAAGCGGCTTCTTCAGAAGTATGAAGGGAGAGCGCTCCTGCTAGCCACCTCTGCCTGCGCGATGAACTGCAGATACTGCTTCCGCAGGCACTTTGACTATCAAGAGAATGAGAGCTTCTTTGAGCAGGAGCTCGCCTCTCTCGAGAGCGACCCCACTATTTCCGAGATCATTTTGAGCGGGGGCGACCCCCTCTCTCTCGACAACAGAGAGCTGCGCAGGTTGATTGAGAGACTCTCTCTAATCCCTCATCTTAAAAGGCTTAGATTTCACACCCGCTTCCCCATCGGGATTCCGGAGAGAATTGATAGAGACTTTTTAGAGATTCTTAAAGAGAGCCGGCTGCAGACCTTCTTTGTCATCCACTGCAACCACCCGAAAGAGCTCGACGAGGAGATCTTCGCCGCGCTTAAATCGATTCAGAAGCTGGGGATTCCCGTCTTAAACCAGGCAGTGCTTTTAAAAGGGGTGAACGACGATGCTGCCACTCTCAAAGAGCTGATGCAGCTACTTGTAGATCAGGGCATCCTTCCCTACTACCTCCACCAGCTGGATCGAGTAGAGGGAGCGGACCACTTTGAAGTGGAGGAGAGGAGAGGGCAGGAGCTGATGAGAGAGCTCGCAAGCTCTCTCTCAGGCTACGCCGTTCCTAAATATGTGCGGGAGATCCCCGGAATGACAGAGAAGACCAGTCTTTTAAGACAAAGTTTCGTCAGCCCAGTGTTGTAGCGATTCAGAATAGATATCTTTCTCCTCCATGCTGCCCATAAAGAAGTTTTTTCCCATAGCTACAAGCGCTGCCACGGCTATTGTCAGCGATATCTTCGCTCCTACCCATGTGAGCTGCCTGAGCTTCTCCTGCGCTTCTTCTTCACAGACTAGTCCAACGAGGGAAGCTGGAATCGCCAGAATTGCGCGAAAAACAGCCTCCACCAGGGCTATGACCAGAGTTAACGCAAAGCCCGCCTCAGCCATAATTTTCCCAGGAATGGCGTAGCAGCAATCTTCGCCCACCGATCGCAGCATCCCAGATTCAGCTAAAAGAATGGATGAAAAGGATAACGCATGCATTGGGAAGTACTCTTTTGTTCCAACTTGAAATAGGTCTGTCATGCAACATTCTCCATTCTTTAGGCTTTTGCAGGTGTGGCTGCAGGGCTTTCATAAGCCCACCGCATCATCTCGTTGTGAACAACATCTTTAACTTGCATTTCTGCTGAAGAGAGATTTTTTCCGAGAGCATAAAAAGCAGCGAGCGCAGCACAGCAGGATATTTTTGTTCCCACCCAAGTGAACTGGCGAATCGCCTCTCCAGTCTCATCGCTCATGAAGAGGCCGACAAATAGCCCCGGAAGAGTTAGAACGGCGCGGATGACCAGCTCTGCGAGCGCAACCACGAGAGTTCCAGCAAAGAAGAGCTCGCAAACAAGCGTATTTAAAACGGTCTGATCCTGGCGCTGGCCATTAATACAAGTTCCATTACTCTGCCTTCTTACGCACCCGAATAGCGGTACAGAAGAGGACATTGCATAACATGGTAGAAGAGCATCCTTACCACCAATTTTCGCCGTCATATTATCTCCTTAGTTTTTATTTTTCTCTACCTCTTGCCAACCTAGACTTTCTGTCTAACGAACAGAGGTGCAACTGCGATTGCAAGCTCTGGTAAAAGACTCTCTTTGCCGCCAATTTGCATACTATTTTTCGCTCTTTAAATTAATTTATTAAGACCCTTCAACGGCCCATTGAGCCATCGACTTAGGCGCAACATCACCGATTGCCATTCTGTCTTGATAGACGTTTATAACAAGGGCGCAGAGAGAGGCTAGAGATAGGAGAAGCGCCAGCTTTGTTCCTACCCAGGTGAACTGGCGGATCGCCTCTTTAGTATCATCGGAGCAAAAATTGCCGACGAAAAGTCCCGGAAGGGTAAAAAACAGCGCGGACAACCAGCTCTGCAAGCGAAACCAGAAGGCCTACTGCAAACTCGATCTCAGCAATAATCGTAACTGGAATACAGCAGCCACTCCGATCATTGTGCATCTCAATCCCATCTTGTATTACGAAGAGTCCAAGTGTGATCGCGCTGTGTGGTAACAGAGGCTCTTTGTTCGCAATTGTAAATGACATAAAACTTCCTTTGTTTTTGATGTGTTTTCTATTGTAATTGGAAAGATTATAACAGAAATCTTATTTAACTAAAAGATTAGCAAATAAAAATTTAATTACATCCTTTCGACGGTTTGCAGGCCGAGTATGTTTAGGCCTGTTTTGAGGATGCGCGCAGAGGCCTCGCAGAGGAGGAGCCGGCTATCCTCTTCGGGGGTTCCCTCTACCCTGCAGTCGCGGAAGAAGGCGTTGAACTTATCGGCCAAGCTGTAGAGATACTCGGTGAGTCGGTTGGGAAGGAGCTCGCGCTCGATCATCTCCAGCGTCTCGCCAAACTGGCGCAGGTGGAGGGCGAGGGCGATCTCTGAGGGATGAGAGAGGGAGATTCTAGAATTTTTTACTACTTTTTCGATCTCTTTGCCAACCTTGCGTTTGATTCCCTGAACGCGCACGTAGGCGTAGAGCAGGAAGGCGGCTGTGTTGCCTTCAAACTTGAGCATGCGGTCGTAGCTAAAGACGTAGTCTTTTAGGCGGTGGCAGGAGAGGTCGGAGTACTTCACGGCGCCAATTCCCAATGCGCTAGCCAAGGCATCCTTCTCCTCTTTCGAGATCTCGGGTAGCCGCTCTTCGATGATCTTCTCTGCGCGCTCGATCGCCTCGCGGAGGAGATCGATGAGCTTCTCCGTCTCTCCGGAGCGGGTCTTAAACTTCTTGCCATCGGCTCCAAGCACGACGCCAAAAGCGACGTGGTCGGCCTGCACCTTTTTCGGATCGAGATATCCGGCGAGCTCTGCGGCTTTAAAGAACATGCGGCAGTGGAGACCCTGACCAGAGTCGATCACGTAGATGAGCCTGTCCGCTTTTTCAACCTCGATGCGGTACTTTATGCTTGCAAGATCGGTTGTGTCGTAGTTGTAGCCGCCATCTGCCTTCTGAACGATCATGGGAAGGGGCTCTCCTTCTGAGGTCAGGAAGCCATCCATGAAGATGCACTTGGCTCCATCGGAGATGGTGATCAGCCCTTTTTGGGTGAGATCATCGACAAGCGGTTTCAGATAGGGGTTGTAGAACGACTCTCCGCGCTCGATCAGCTTGACATCCAAGAGGTCGTAGATCTCTTGGAATCCTTTTCTGGAAATGGCGCAGATCATCTTCCATGCTTTTAAAGAGTCGGGATCGCCGCTCTGAAGCAGAACGACCTGCTGCTGAGCGCGCTTCTTAAAGTCGGGGTCGGCATCGAAGCGGATCTTCGACTTCTTATACCAGTCCATGAGCATCGAGAGCTCTGCGGGCTGCTCGCCTTTTAAAACTGCGGGCACCTCATCCTTCATGTAGACGATGAGCATCCCAAACTGGGTGCCCCAGTCTCCGATATGGTTTAGGCGCAGAACGTCGTGGCCTAGAAACTCGAAGAGTCTGGCGAGGCTGTCGCCGATGATTGTGGAGCGAAGATGGCCGACGTGCATCTCTTTTGCAACGTTCGGCGAAGAGAAGTCGATCACAACCCTCTTTTTTACGGGAGGATGAGGGACGCCAAGGGAGGAGTCCCTGAGCATCTGATCTGCTTCTTTTGAGAGAAACGCTGGATCAAGTGTGAAGTTGATGAAGCCGGCACCTGCGATCTCCGCCTTCTCAACCATGGGAGATCCATCTTCAAGCTTTGTGTTGAAATGGGAGAGGATCTTCTGAGCCACCTCGCGCGGAGAGGTCTTTAGCGCTTTTGCCAGTTTGAGCGCGTTGTTGCACTGGTAGTGGCCAAACTGCGCGTTTGTGCTCTGCTCCACTTCAGGAGTCAGCAGCTGCTCACCATCCGGCAGCGAACTTAGTGCACTAGCAAATGCACTTTTTAGCGCCGCTCCGATCTTCTCTTTCAACCTGCTGGAGATGTTCTCCATCTTTTATGATCCTTTTGATTACGAGATTTTTGCATGGTGGAAGCAGGGAGCCACCTCTCTTTTTCCTAAGCCATACTGCAATCTATAGTCGCCGAGTGCAATGGCCGCTGCGTGCGTCGAGATCCGGTTCTGGTCTGCAATCGCATAAATTGCGAGGAGCTGATCGTAGATCTTATCTGTCTTATCGCGTGCGCTCGAAGGATTATACCCTTCTGGAAGAAGCTCGTGGCTCACGTTGATGAGTCCACCCGCATTAATCACAAAGTCCGGAGCATAGAGAATTCCGCGTTTGCGGAGAAGGTCCGCATCGGTATCTTTCAGCAGCTGGTTGTTTGCACAGCCTGCGACAGCGAGGCAGCGAAGCTTGGCGATGGAGGTTGCATTCAGAATGCCTCCCATTGCGCAAGGAGCCACAACGTCGCAAGGAGTCGAGAGGATCTCATCTGTAGAGACCACCTCTGCACTGTACATCGCTCCAAGACGCGCAGCTCTCTCTTGGTCGATATCAGCAAGAATCAGTTTTGCGCCGTGCCAGAAGAGGAGTTCAGCAAGGCGAGCTCCTACGCTTCCTAAGCCCTGAATCGCCACGCGCTTGCCTTCAAGAGAGTCGCTACCTGTAATTTTTTTAATCACTGATTGAATCCCACGGAAGGTTCCCCATGCAGTGAAGGGTCCTGGGTCGCCGCTGCTGCGAGGGTGGACAAGGCCGACGACGAAGGGAGTCGCCTTGCTGATCGTCATCATATCAGAGGGGGTACAGCCAATATCTTCTGCGCAGATATACTGGCCGTTTAAGCGGTTGACCGCTTCGCCAAACGCCATGAGCAGGCTCTCGGACTTTCCCTTTTTGGCGTCGTGGATGATGACGCTCTTGCCGCCGCCCCAGGAGGCGTCTGCAACTGCGGACTTGTAGGTCATGCCGCGCGAGAGGCGCTTCACATCTTCTAGAGCCGCCTCAAATGTTGCGTAGGGGTAGATTCGCGTCCCGCCAAGTGCTGGGCCTAGGACTGTTGTGTGAATGCAGATAATCGCCTGTAGTCCCACGCTCGGGGCGGAGACTTTAACGACTCTCTCATAACCCTCAACAGCAATCTCCTCTAAGGTCAAGGCTTCTTCTAAAATCAGTGCCATACTAGCTCTCCTTAAAAAAATAGAAAGGCACAATTGTCTAATTTAGGGGAGATATTGACAAGGTCCTTGATCATTAAATGCGCATTGGGCTACCCTCAACCTCAACTTTTTTATTTTTGAGGGCATAATGACAAGTGTTGTCATTTCAGAGACATTAAAAGAAGAGCTTGAAAAGTTCTTAAAAAAGAATCGTAAAGCAGATCTAATTAGCGCTTACCTCTTCTTTTTAGAAAAAAAATATAACATCCATCCTGTGCTTTTCATCCGTGAAAAGACGATCTATCAGAGTCAGGATGAGCTTGTTAGCAAGCTTGAAGCTCAGGGAAAACTCTGGCGCGAAACCGAGATCAAAATTCAAGTTGGTCAGCAGAGCGTCAACGACCAGACAACAAAAATTTACATCTGCCCCTTCACAGGAAAAGTTTTTGGCGATAACACCCACCCAAATCCTCAAGATGCGATCTACGACTGGGTCTCTCAGTGTCCGGAAAATACCGAGCGCGTCGGTGGCCTAAAGGTCAAAAGATTCTTTGTTTCTGAAGATCCTGAAGTGATTAAAAATTATATTGTGAAGCTGAAGGCTCCAATCACTAAGATCGTCTACTCATCAGCTGTGACTGGCAAACTCTTCAATAGCAAAGCCGCTGTTATCGACGACTTCCTGAAGAACCACCTGAAGCCTCTAAACCTGGCAGAAGCGACTAACCAGAACCGCTTCCAACTCGAAGAGAGCTTCCTCGCATTCATCCAGAAACACCTAGACGAGAGCAAGATCAACGGCTTCGTCGAAGCGATGAACAACTTCGAAGAGTTCTCTCCTTATATCGAGCAGTGGACGGAAGAGGATCAGCAGACTGAAGAATGACCTTGACCAGCGAGAGAACCTTTGAAGAACTCCTTCCTAAAGAAAGGAGATTCTCGTCGGCTAAGGATAAAAGAGAATATGAATCCCGCCTAGACCCGGCCCTGAAGGAGCCTGGATTGCGGCGAGGGGCCGTTCACTCCTCCTCTTCTGAAGAGACCATTGAATATGGAGCGGAGATCGGAAGAGGCCTCTCTCCTGGATCGATACTCTGCTTTTTTGGAGATCTGGGCGCAGGCAAAACCACACTTATCAAAGGGATAGCAAAAGGCGCTGGAGAGATTTCAGAGCGAGAGGTAAGCAGCCCCACCTTCCCCTATCTACACATCTACTCTGGAAGAGTGCCCGTCTACCACTTCGATCTTTACAGACTTAAAAATGCAGACGAGTTTTGCGCACTAGGTTTTGACGAGTATTTAAATGGCAGCGGGATCTGCTGCATCGAGTGGGCGGAACGAATCGAAGAGATTCTTCCTTCAAAAACGCTTCTCATCCGCATCGAGCATGAGAGCAACGAGACCAGGAAAATATGGGTCTATTAAATAAAGATGTCTTCGTCTGTTTCGACCTCGAAACAACAGGTCTTGAAGCTACCACAGATCGCATCATTGAAGTCGCTTGCGTAAAGTTCACCTTCGAAGAGGTTCTAGATACTTTCGAAACTCTGATCGATCCCGGATGCCCTATCCCCCTTGAATCGATCGCGATCCACCACATCACCGACGAGATGGTTCAGGGAAAACCGAAGATCGAAGAGGTCATCACCTCTCTTGTAAAATTCATAGGAAAAGAGATCGTTGTCGGCCACGGAATTCCGCTAGATATCGCCTTCATCTCCGCTGCGGCAAAACGCTTCTGCGTCCCTTCACAGATCGAGTCCCAGAGATTCATCGACACTCTGCGTCTTGCGCGCCTCTACGGAGGCAGCTCGCAGAACTCTCTTGAAAAACTCAGAGAGCACTTCAACATCGCCCCCGAGGGCGCCCATCGCGCCATGAGCGATGTCATCGTCAATATCGAGGTGTTCAAGTATCTCTCAAAACAGTTCAAAACAACTGAACAGCTTTTGGAGCGCCTCAAAAGACCCATTCTTCTTAAAGCGATGCCTCTGGGCAAGCACAAGGGAAGGCCCTTTGCCGAAATTCCTATCGAATACCTCCAGTGGGCAGCAAACAAGGACTTCGATCAAGACCTCCTCTTTTCTATTCGCACAGAATTAAGCCGTCGCAAAAAAGGAAAGGGAAAGCTCTTCTCCGAGGCAGGAAACCCCTTCTCTTCTCTCTAGCCCGCCAAGGGAGGCGCTCGGACGAAGAAATGGACGGGAAACGGACGAAAATGGACAGGAAATGGACGGGAAACGGACACGCGCCAAAGAAAGAATTTCTTTCCCTCTTTCTTGCCCGCCTGTCCATTTCCTGTCCGTTTCTCGTCCATTAATGTCCATTAACGTCCATTTTCTGGGGCGGGCTCTTTCTCTCCGAGCGCCTCTCCGAGCTCTTTTTTTTGTTCTCTTTCTGCTGCTGGCTTCGATGCGGATGCCCGAGGGCATCTGGTACGAGAAGCGCATCCTTGAAGGACCTGTTGAGGCTCACATCTTAGAAGTAGATCCGGCGCGCGCTCAAATCGAACTTGCAAGAGCTCAATTTCTCCAACCGACCTCTGAGATCGCACAGCAAAATGGAGCTTTTGCCGCCGTGAATGGCGGATTCTTCCACATCGGAGGGGCTTATGCAGGGACGCCTTCTGGACTGCTAAAAATCGATGGAAGATACCACTCAACTCCCCGCATTGAGCGCGGCGCTATCGGCTGGAAGAGAGAAGAGGGAGCTCCTCTCTTCGATCGGATCGGATGGAGTGGAACTGAGCTCATTCCGATCCTCCATCCCGAAAAGAGAGATCCGTGGAATCTGTGCAGCGACTGCATAGGAGGAACACCTCTACTTATCGATGATGGCCACACCATAACCGACTTCTCACCTGAGAGAACACGCCCCTCCTTTCTCACCGAGAGACATCCGCGCACGGCAGTTGGAATAAAAGAAGATGGACACTGGCTCTTTGTCGTGGTAGATGGAAGACAGCCTACAAGAAGTATTGGTATGACGATGGGTGAGCTTGCAAATTTTATGGCGGATCTGGGAGCCACGCACGCCCTTAACTTGGATGGCGGGGGCTCTTCTACTTTTTATCTAGATGGGAACGTCCTGAACACTCCCTCATCCAGCAGCGAAGATAATAAACAAGAGGGCAGCCAGCGTCCTGTGAGCGACGCTCTCTTAATCTTTACCCAGAATTAGGGATTACGATGCTCTCTATTTCAGACCTTAAGATCGCAGGAAAGAAACTCCTCATGCGCGTCGACTTCAACGTCCCGCTTGATAGCGAGGGGAGAGTGACCGACGAGACGAGGATCCGAGAAGCTCTTCCCTCCATAGAGTATGCATTGAAACAAGGCGGAAGCGTTATTCTCATGAGCCACATGGGAAGACCAAAGGAGAGACGCGACCCGAAGCTCTCGCTAGCGCCTTGCGTTCCCATTCTAAGTAGGCTTCTAGAAAGACCTGTAAAATTTGCAAAAGATTGCATTGGAGAAAATGCAAAAAATCTCGCTAAAAATCTTAAAGCGGGAGAGGTGCTTCTTTTAGAAAACCTCCGCTTCTATCCCGCAGAAGAGAAGCCTGATTTAGATCCAACCTTTGCAAAGCAGCTATCGGAGCTTGGAGATCTCTTCGTGAATGATGCTTTTGGCGCGGCTCACCGCGCGCACTCATCTACATACACGATCGTCTCCTACTTTCCAGGAAGAGCAGCTGCCGGTTTTCTGATGCAGAAAGAGCTCTCCTTTTTAGAGCCTCTTCTAAAAAATCCTAAAGCGCCATTTTATGCCATCATCGGCGGTGCCAAGATCTCTTCGAAAATTGGCGTCTTAAAAACTCTACTGGATCGCGCAGACGCTCTTTTTATTGGAGGTGCAATGGCCTACACCTTTTTTAAAGCGCAAGGCATCTCCATCGGAAAATCACTCTGTGAGGAGAAATTTATTCCGATGGCAAGGGAGCTGATGGAGCGAGCTAAAAAAGAGAAAAAACCTCTTTTTCTGCCTACCGACCTACTCATTGCAGAAAAGGCTGAGAGCGGGGCTAAGACAAAAACTATTTTGACTCGTGAAGGCATCCCCGAAGGATGGGAGGGAGTTGATATTGGCCCTGAGACAATTAAAAATTGGGTTAATGAGCTTCACAAAGCGCAAACAATTTTCTGGAATGGGCCGGTGGGAATATTCGAAATACCCGAGTTTGCAAAAGGCACCAACTCTCTAGCTAGGGATCTGGCCAGCCTAAAATCGATACGAATTATTGGAGGGGGGGACTCGGTCTCTGCTATCAACCAGCTGGGCCTCTCTAAAAACTTTACTCATCTCTCGACAGGTGGTGGCGCTACATTAGAACTTCTTGAATTTGGGACCCTCCCAGGAATAGAAATCCTAAAAAATAAAAAATAATATTTGTCTAACTTCGAGATAGGCGCTTATGTTAGGGTTGTGCTATGATTCTCGATTAATTGCGCAAAAACTATCTTCCGGCGGTTTTAAAATATGTCCGAAGAATTTAGCAGATTCCGCTCCTTTCTATGGCCAATATACAAGAGAGAGACGCGGATGTTTCTTCCGCTCTTTGTCATCTTTTTTCTTGTCGGCTTTAACTACAGTGTATTGAGAGCAACCAAAGACGCTCTCGTTGTCACGGCTCCCGCCTCCGGAGCAGAAGCTCTTCCCTTCTTGAAGGTTTGGGCGATTCTCCCGATGGCCTTCCTCTTCACCTTTATCTTCACACGCGTATCCAATGTACTCACCCGAGAGAAGATCTTCTACGCGATGATGAGCATATTCATCGCCTTCTTCCTCATCTTCACCTTCGTCCTCTACCCGTACAGAGACTATCTGCATCCTCATGAGTTTGCCGATAAGATGCAGTCTTATATCCCTCAGGGCTTTCAAGGTTTTATCGCTATTTTCCGGAACTGGACGTTCACAGCTTTCTACGTCATGTCCGAGATGTGGAGTACCATCATCATGACCGTCCTCTGCTGGGGATTTGTCAATGAGACCACCACCGTCAAAGATGCGAGGCGCTATTATGGCCTCCTCGGAATCGGTATAAATTTTTCTGGAATCGCGGCAGGTCAGGTCGCAACCCTTCTCTCAAAACACACCTACGACCCGAGCCTTCCTTTTGGAACCGATGCCTGGGGACAGTCAATTTTCTTCTTAAACTGCGTTGTGATTGCAGCAGGCGTTCTCTGCATGTACCTCTTTAGAAAGCTTCATAAAGACGGCTATGGGTACAGCTCAGCCTCCTGGGCTAAGCAGCAGGAGAAGCAGGAGCCGATCAAAATGGGCCTGCGTAAAAATTTTGCTTACCTCGCTAAGTCGAAATACCTCATCTGCATTGCCGTTATTGTTATCACCTATAACATCGCCATTAACCTAACCGAAGTGGTCTGGAAAGATCAGGTGAAGCAGCTCTACCCAAACCCAAGCGACTTTAACGGGTACATGGGCAAGGTGCTCACTGGGATTGGCATCATCGCAACTATTACGAGCGTCTTCATCTCTGGAAATGCGCTTAGAAGATTGAGCTGGACCTCCAGCGCAATGATCTCGCCTATGATTCTTCTCTTCACTGGCGTTGGCTTCTTCTCCTTCCTGCTCTTTAAAGATCTCGGAATGGGAACGATCGCCGCCCTTTTAGGATCGACTCCACTTGCGATTAGCGTCTTCTTTGGATCGCTCCAGAACTGCTTATCCAGAGCCTCGAAGTATACACTATTTGACGCCACCAAAGAGCTCGCCTTTATTCCGCTTAGCCAAGAGTCAAAACTCAAAGGCAAAGCTGCAATTGACGGCGTCGGCTCTCGCCTTGGAAAGTCTGGAGGATCGATCATCCACCAGGGCTTGATTATTTTCTTTGGCTCGATCTCTCTCAGTATTCCTTATGTCGGTCTTATCCTCTTCTTCGCTGTTACTGCATGGATTGTCGCTGTGCGCTCGCTGGGCAGACAGTTTAATGAAGTGATTGCAGAAGAGGGAAAGCTTCAGCTTGCAGATGAAGAAGCAGAAGCGCTCGCGGCAGCTTCCAAAAAGGAAGAAGAGCCGGTCATTCAAACCTGAGTATAAAGGGCTATGCAAGGACTAATTGAATTTGTCACGCAAAACGCCCATCTAGCTCACTGGTTTATTTTCGGAGCGATCGTCCTAGCGGGGATGAACATCCCTATCAGCGCCGATCTCATGATCATCATTGCCGCAATTCTCTCCGCTACTGTCGTTCCAGAACACACTCTCCTTCTTTTTTTAAGCGTTTTTCTAGGCTGCTACTTCTCCGCTTGGGTTGCCTACTGGATCGGTCGGAAGTTTGGGCCCGCTCTCTTGCGCTGGCGACTTTTTAGAAAAATTTTAGATGAGAATAAAATTGAGAAGATCCGCGTATTCTACGATAAGCATGGTCTCTTAACGCTGCTTATCGGCCGCTTCATCCCGTTTGGAATTCGCAATGGAATTTTTATGAGCGCGGGAATTAGCAGAATGCCCTTTTCAAAATTTATCATCAGAGACTCTCTCGCTTGCTTCATTTGGACGGGCTGCACATTCACTCTTTTCTACCTGCTTGGACAAAATTATGAGATGCTCTACCGCTATGTGAAAGCGTTCAACGTACTCATTTTTTTGATATTCAGTGTGACGGTAATTGCAGTTGTTTGGTATAAACGAAAAAAGAAAATTACGCACAGCTCAGAGTCAGTTTAACGCTCATGCTTAGCCTTTCAAACGGCCTCTCTTTCTTACGCGCTCCCCTTGCACTACTATTTCTCGTTGATAGCGTCACCTGGCGTATTACCGCGATAATACTCGCAATGATCTCAGACAGCATCGATGGCTACCTCGCGCGCCGCTACCGCTCCACTAGCCAGTTCGGCGCCATTCTCGATCCTACCATGGACAAGTTCTTCGTCTTCTTTGGCCTCGGCGTTATGCTGATGGAAGGACGTATGGAGATCTGGCAAGCTGGTGCCATGCTCTCAAGAGACTTCTTTCTCTGCTTGTTCGGAATCTACCTAAGCTTGTCCGGCAAGTGGAACTCCTACCGCTTCCGCGCTATCCGCTGGGGCAAAGTGGCAACAGCTCTTCAATTCCTCATTCTCATCGGCCTTACCCTTCACCTCTCATTCCCCTGGTTTATCTACGCCCTCTTTATTCTCTTCGGCTCACTCGCCTTCTTCGAGCTCCTCCAAGTAAAATCCGACGACCAGCCCTCCCCCACCTAATCGGCGACAAGTCGCCTCACATTATTTTTCATAAAATTTTCCAAAGTTGATCTGCAGCGCTCTGCGCTGCATTTTAATTTCTATAATTTTGCGAATCACTATAGACATGTCGGGTAGGCCAGGGGAAAGCTTCGCTTTCTCTCGGGGCCTCCCTGCGACCCTTTTGCGCTTCACCTCGCTTTGCCAAATCGTGTGCTCGAAAACAGAGTGGGCCATTGCCCTACCCTGTACGCCTGGCCGGCTTTTCTGCGCTTCGATTTTGCTGTGCGATCTGAAGCGAAGGCCTGCGCCTTACTGCGTGGCTAAAGAAGTGATGCGGCTTCGCCGCAATGAAGAAAGAGATCGAAGAGAGAAGTTCTTAGTCTCTTTAGATACATCTGCGACTGGACGCGAAAGGGACCCACGACGAAGGAAGTGGGATGAGCGCCTCGAGCAGCCGATCGATTCAGATCGCACAGCAAAATTGCACCGCAGGAGAAGCGCGGCGAGCGCGTCAGGGGTCGTACAGAGGTACGCCCCTTCTCCGAGGACGCGATTTGGCAAAGCGAGGTGAAGCGCAAGGTGGTCGCGGGAGGTGTGGCGTAAGCGCACACCATCCGACATGTCTATTCTGCTTATAAAATAAAAAATGAAATGCAGTTTTCCGCAAGGAAAACTGAACGCATGTCTACTGAGGGTTGGTGAGGTGGATGGCGCTGGTGGGGAAGGGCATCTGGGCGCCGCTGTTGTCGATGGTGTTGCAGATGTTCAGGAGAATCTCTTGTTTGATAGCGAGGAAGGCCTCTTGACGCGTCTCTTTGCAGTATGCGTCGATGTAGATGTTGAGGAAGTAGTCGCCAAATGTATCGAAAAAGACCATCACAGGACAGCCAGTGTCTATCATCGGATGAAGAACGAGAACTCTGCGAATCTCTTCAACAAGACTCTTGATCTTTGATAAATCCTCATAGCGCACACCTATCTTCTCTTCGATGCGTCTGTGGGACATGCGCGAGCTGTTAACGACGAGGACGGTCGAAAAGATCGCGTTGGGCAGATAAACAGGCCGCTTTTCCTTGTCGCGGATCGAGGTGAGATACCAGCCGATCTCTTCGACGTAGCCTTCGATACTGCGATCCGGAAGAAGAATAAGATCTCCAACAAAAAAAGGGCGCGTCACGTAGAGCATGAGCCCGCCAAAAAAGTTGGCAATCACATCCTTCGCAGCAAAACCAAGAGCTGCAGCACCGATACCACCAAAGGCGATAAGAGGCAGCACGTTGATCCCGATAACCTGGAGCACGACAATCGCTGTTAATACGATGATCGTCACGCTAAGAATGCGTCCGACCATATGCACCATGGATGCATCGATTGTCTTGTTCTCTTGTCTACCCTTCAGTATCAGAGCGTGTTGAGCCTCCGTCTTCCAGCGAATAAGAATCCATGAGAGGCAGCAGATGAGCGCTCCATTCCGAGTGGGGGTGACATATTCGAAGTGTATGCCAAACTGCTCTCCTGCGACATTGATCACGTAAGCAGCGCCAATGATCCAGAGCATGAAGTGTGCAGGCAATAGGACGATCTTATCTAACCTGCTTCTCCAGTCTAAAGAATTTGAGAGAGCCCTTTTGTGTGCGCTCTTGATGAGCCTTTTAAGCAGATAGTTGAGAAGAATCAGCAGCAGAATTGCGATGCCAATTTTTATCAGCCAGATGCTACTGTATGCCGGAGATTGAGTGAGTTCAGTTGGTGTCATCGTAATTTACTCTCTTCTTTTATAGATCAAAATCCTTTACTTTTTTAAGATCAAGTCTAATCAACACTTCCACTTACTGGAGCTCCGATGACACCCCCGAGAGAATCGATTTTTTCTGCATCTCTTCGCTCCTTCTTCACCTCATTTGCCGCAATTCTAGGTGTTCTCGTTGGTCTCATCATTATCCTCTTCATCGTTATTGGACTCTCAGGATCTCCTCTCACTGAAGAGGAGACAGAGACCTCCATTGCTGCAGATGCAAACGGCTCCAGAGAGCTGCTCTCTCCTTCAACTCCAGCAATTCTGCGCATCAACATCCACGGCGTGATTGGAGAGCCGCTCTTAGACTCTCAATCCATCGAGAACATTCTTCTCGACTCGCGCAGCGGCATGCTCGCCGGAGGGCGCGTTAAAGGAATCCTTCTTCACATGAATACCCCTGGTGGCACAGTAACTGACTCCGATGACGCCTACCGTCTAATAAAAGCTTACAAAGAGAAGTACAAAGTTCCCGTCTATGCCTATATCGAGGGAATGTGCGCCTCTGGAGGCGTCTACATCTCTTCCGCCTGCGATCGGATCTATGCCACTCCCTCGAGCATTGTGGGATCTGTCGGCGTGATCTTAGGCCCTACATTCAACTTTACAGGAACAATGGATAAGATCGGCGTCCAGGCTCTGACAATCACAGAGGGAAAAGACAAAGACGCACTCAACCCCTTTAGACCTTGGAAGAGCGATGAAGACGCCTCACTGCGCGCAATCACTTCCGGACTCTATACGCGTTTTGTGGATATCGTGACAGAAGCGCGCCCAGCAATTAATCGAGAGAAGCTGGTAAACGAGTATGGAGCGCACATTTTCTTGGCGGACAAAGCCCAAGAGCTCGGTTATATCGACGATGCAAATGCAAATTATGGGAAAGCGCTCTCTGAGCTAGTTGTAGCAGCTGGCATCAAAGAGAAGGAGCCCTACCAAGTTTTTGAGTTGCAGCCAAAGATGAACTTCTTCTCCTCTCTTACTCATGGAAAGTTCGCCTTCCTAACAGGAAAAGTAAAACACGTACTGCAGATCGGGCCTAATATGACTTCAGAGATGAGCGGCAAGCTCCTCTACCTCTATCAGCCTCTCACAGATAGCAGCCAATAACCGCAATGGGTAAATAAGCTGGACAAGATCTTTATCATCGACGCGGTAAACATCCTGTTCCGCTCTTATTATGCAATAGGACCCATGACGAACCCCAAAGGAGAGTCGACTGGTGCTCTCTATGGATTCATCCGTTCGATTAATAAGATAATCAAAGACTTCTCTGCAAAGCACTTCATCGCAGTGTTCGACGGACCCGATAACAAAAGCAAGCGCACAAGCATCTTCAGCGATTACAAAAAACATCGAGAGAAGATGCCGGAAGACCTCTTTCTCCAGTTGGAGCGCGCTATTCTCTTTTGCGACCTAGCTGGGATTCCCAACCTCTCCGTTCCGGGAGTTGAAGCGGATGATACCATCGGGAGCATTACGCGATGGGCTGAGAAAAAAGGGGCAAAGGTCTACATCTGCTCTAGCGATAAAGATCTCTGCCAGCTCGTTTCAGACCACGTTTTCATCGTCCATGCTCACAAAGACAATCTCATTATCGACAGAGCAAAAGTAAAAGAGCTTTTTGGAGTTGTCCCTGAGCAGATCGTCGACTACCTCGCGATCATGGGAGACGCTTCGGATAACATCCCTGGCCTTGAAGGATTTGGTCCAAAAACTGCCGCTGCTCTTTTAAATGAGTTTGGAACTCTCGATGCCCTTTTAGCTAACCCCGAAAAGGTGGCCGGAGCAAAAAAGCAGGAGACCCTGAAAAAGGGGCAGGAGATCGCTCTGTTAAGCCGCGAGCTTGCAAAGCTAGACTATACTGTTGAATTTCCCCACAAAGAGGAGTTTTTTGCTCTTAAACCTCATGAAGATGAAGCGCTGAGAGCCTTTTATCAAGAGATGCACTTCCTATCTCTTTTAAAAGAGCTAGGCGGAGAGAAACCTCAGGAGGCGCATAAAGTCTCGACTCATGAAGAGAGGGTCTCCTACCAGTTAATTCAGAGCGAGCAGGAGCTTGAAGATCTAGTCGCTGAGATGCGAAAAGAGAGAGAGATCTGCGTCGACACAGAGACGACCAGCGTGCGTCCCATGGAAGCAGAGCTCATTGGTGTCGGCCTCTCCGCTCACCCCAAAAAAGCCTTCTATATCCCCTTAAATGGAGAGGTCTCACCTAGCAAAATCATAGCTCACCTCAAACCTCTTCTCGAAAACTCCCATATCGGTTTTTTTGGACACAACTT
Source organism: Chlamydiales bacterium (assembly GCA_016185065.1). Classification (NCBI taxonomy): domain Bacteria; kingdom Pseudomonadati; phylum Chlamydiota; class Chlamydiia; order Chlamydiales; species Chlamydiales bacterium. Next base: position 4,593 of record JACPOL010000010.1, on the reverse strand, counting down.
GAAGTATGACCTTCACGTGTTTCAAAATGTGGGGATCGAAATCCAGAACATCTGCTTCGATACCCTTCTGGCTTCCTACCTCATTAATCCTCAAAATCAAAGACACAATTTGGACGCCCTTGCGCTTGAAAAATTTGACAAGGTGAAGATCCCCATCGAATCGCTGATAGGCAAAGGCGCTAAGACGATCACCATGGATCAGGCTCCCATTCAAGAGGTCTCCGACTACTGCTGCGAAGATGTGGACTACACGCTGCGTTTAAAGGGGGTCTTTGAAAAAGAGCTTGAGAAAGCGGGAGTGAAGGATCTCTTTGAAAATATCGAACTGCCTCTTCTGCCCGTGCTTGCGCGGATGGAGAGAGCTGGCATCTACGTCGACGTCGAGAAGCTCCACAAAATGTCCAAGGAGCTCGTTCATGCGATCTCTCACCTCGAGAAGGAGATTCATAAAATGGCTGGAGAGGAGTTTAACATCAGCTCCCCGAAGCAGCTCAGCCAGATCCTCTTCGAAAAGATGGGTATTAAAGGCCATAAAAAGACCACAACTGGATTTTCTACCAGCGCTGACGTCTTAGAATCGTTAAAAGATGAAGCGCCCATCGTCCACAAAGTCTTGGAGTACCGCACTCTCGAAAAATTGAGATCCACCTACGTCGATGCGCTCATCGAGCAGATCAATCCTAAGACGCATAGGATCCACTGCACCTTTAATCAATCCGTTGCTGCAACAGGAAGGCTCTCTTCTCAAGATCCCAATCTGCAGAATATTCCCATCCGCACCCCAGAGGGACGCAAGATACGCGAAGCATTCAGACCTCAGAAAGAGCACTGGAGCTTCCTCGCTGCCGACTACTCTCAAATTGAACTCAGGCTTCTGGCCCATTTAAGCGAAGATCCTGTCCTGATGAAGGCGTTTATCGAAGGCGAAGATGTCCACGCCTACACAGCCTCTGTTGTTTTTGATACGCCGCTCAAAGAGGTCACCTCGGACATGAGGCGCAAAGCAAAGGCGGTGAATTTTGGTATCATCTACGGCCAGCAGGCGTTTGGACTTTCGGAGGGGCTGGGAATCGACTACAAAGAGGCCTCCGCCTTCATCGGCACCTATTTTGAACGCTACAAAAAAGTAAAAGAATATTTAGAGTTTTGCAAAGAGTGCGTCCGCAAAACAGGGCGAGCCGTGACAATGACGGGGCGTCAGAGGCCAATTCCGGAAATCCACAGCAAAAATCCGATGATCCGCGCAGCGGCAGAGCGCCTTGCTGTTAACACCCCTCTGCAAGGGACAGCGGCCGACCTCATTAAGATAGCGATGATCGAGATCGATGCGAAACTCCAAAAAGAGAGCAACTGGGGCACCATGATCGTCCAGATCCATGACGAACTATTATTTGAAAGCCCTGACAAGCATGTCGAAGAGCTCTCTTCATACATTAAACGAATCATGGAGGGGGTCTTCAAACTCAAAGTCCCTCTTGTTGTGGACATTTCCATTGGAAGAAATTGGGGGGAGTGTTAACCTTGAACAAGGTTGCTGTAACAGGCGGTCTTGCTTCTGGCAAGAGCTCCGTCTGTCAAATTCTTAAAGCCTGCGGAGCCTATGTCATCAGTGCTGACAAGGTAGTCCACGAGCTGTTAACTCCTAATTCAGTAGTTGGTCAGCGGGTCATCGACCTGCTAGGTTCAGAGATCCTCAATGATCACAAAATCGATCGAGATAAAATTGCAAAAAAAGTTTTTTCCTCTCCCGAGCTTTTGGACAGCCTTGAAAAAATCCTCCATCCCGCAGTATTAAATGAAATTCAACGCGCCTACCAGAAAACTAGAGAAGACCAGAAGCACTCCCTCTTCGTTGCCGAAATCCCCCTCCTCTACGAGAGCGAAAGCCATGAATTTTTCGATGTCGTCATTGCAGTTGTCTCTGACGAGACCCTATGTCAAAAGCGGTATGCTGATGCGACAAAACGTACTTCAAAGGAGTACTACCTGCGCATGAAAAGACAGCTTGAACCACATGTGAAAGCCGCAAAGGCGGATTATGTCATTACCAATAACGGCACCTATGAAGACCTTAAACATCAGGTGCAGCAGCTTTATCAAACACATCTCTTAAGAAACTAAGGAGCCTCTTTTTAATGTATCAAGAAGACGTTTCTCAAAACATCCAAGATCCCGGAAGCGAAAAACCGCACACTCCCCCACAAAATTCTGAACCAGAAAACATCACGCGTATTGCCGACCTGCAGCGGATGAATATTGAGCAGCTCGCAACATTTGCGCGCAACAACGGGCTGAGAAGTCTCGGAGCGCTCACAAAGTCCCAGATCGTCTTTGAAGTCGTTAAATCTCTCTCAGAAAAGCCCAATGAGGTTCTGGTAGGAGAAGGCGTCTTAGAAGTCCTTCCTGATGGATTTGGTTTCTTGCGCTCTCCCAACTACAACTACCTCCCCTCTGCCGAAGACATCTATGTCTCTCCTGCGCAGATCCGCCGCTTCGACCTGAAGAAGGGAGATACGGTGTATGGAACGATCCGCTCTCCAAAAGAGAAGGAGAAGTATTTTGCTCTTCTCAAAGTGGACAAGATCAACAATAAAGCCCCTGAAAAAGCAAGAGAGCGCGTTCTCTTTGAGAACTTGACTCCTCTCTATCCTGATAAGCGCCTTGTCATGGAGACCACTAAAGAGGGTCTGACAACCCGCGTGCTCGATCTGGCGGCACCAATCGGAAAAGGTCAGCGCGGTCTGATCGTCGCTCCTCCTCGTACTGGTAAGACGATCATCCTGCAGACAATTGCCAACTCCATTGCAGTAAACAATCCCGAGAGCGTTCTGATCGTCCTCCTCATCGATGAGCGTCCTGAAGAGGTCACAGACATGATGCGTGTCGTGAAGGGAGAGGTCGTCTCCTCTACCTTTGATGAGCCGCCTGAACGCCACGTGCAGATCGCAGAGATGGCGATCGAAAAAGCGCGCCGTCTCGTCGAGTATGGTCACGACGTGATCATCCTTCTAGACTCGCTCACTCGCCTTGCGCGCGCATACAACACCGTCCAACCCCACTCTGGAAAGATTTTGACTGGCGGTATCGATGCCAACGCCCTTCACAAGCCAAAACGCTTCTTCGGCGCAGCCCGCAATATTGAAGAGGGAGGCTCCCTTACCATTATTGCAACTGCTCTGATCGACACCGGGTCTCGCATGGATGAGGTGATCTTTGAAGAGTTTAAAGGCACAGGCAATATGGAGCTCGTACTCGATCGCCGTATCGCAGACAGACGCGTCTGGCCTGCAATCGATCTGATCAAGAGTGGAACCCGCAAAGAAGAGCTGCTCTACCATCCGGAAGAGCTCGAGAAGATCTACCGCATGCGCCAGGCGCTTGCAGACCTCTCACCTCTCGATGCGATGAACCTCCTGCTTGGCCGCTTGAAGAAGACCAACAATAACATCGAGTTCCTATTATCGATGAAAGATTAGGATGCAGGAGATGAGAAAAGAGCTGCTCTCTTTTGCTCTTCTCTTCTTTCTTCTCCTAGCTTCGCTAGTGAGACTCGACCGTTTTTTCTTAAAAGAGAATGACGGCTTCTGTTTTCACAACATCTCTGGACGTGTGCCTGCACACGTCCAGCGCTACATAGACCAGACATCTCTCTCACCTTCTGGGTGGGAGAAGATCTCAAGCCAGAAGTTCTGCTACCTAACACGCGGCCACCAGTCCTACGTCTTTTTAAGCGAAGATGGAAACTATGTCTTAAAATTCTACCGCTTCCCCTCGCATCTGCGCGCATTCTCCCAAATCTCTCACCCCCTCTCTTACCAGTTCAACAAGAAGCGCCAAGAGATCAAAACCTACAATCTGCAGAAGCTAGCAGACAGCTTTCAAAGCTTCTCTCTAGCACATCAAGAGCTCAAGCAAGAGACAGGACTCGTGATGGTTCACCTACAGACAGATGATGGCTCTCTGGAAAGAAGAGTCCAGATTCAGGACAAACTCGGCGTAAACTACTCCGTCGAACTCGGCAAGCTCCCTTTTATTTTGCAGAGAAGAGCTAAGCTTATCTTCCCCTACCTCGATGAGCTCTGCAAGATGCAGAAGAAAGAGGAGATCAAAACCGCTGTAACGAAGATCGTGAATCTGATCGCAGATAGAATGAAAAAAGGGATCGTCGACTCGGATGCCATCTTAGAAAAAAACTATGGCTGGCTCGATGATCACCCGATCCATATCGATATCGGCCGCTTCTCGCGCGATGAGAGCGCAAAATTCCGGGCGCGTGAGGAGGCAGAAAAGATCACCGCGCCTCTTCGCTCCTGGCTCGAATCCCACGCCCCCGACCTCCTCCCCCACTACGACCACACTCTCCAACACCTCTCTTCCTAATTGGGCTTTTTATTAGATTTATAAATCAGCTGAAGAGACATGTCGGGTAGGCCAGGAGAAAGCTATGCTTTCGCTCGGGGCCTCCCTGCGACCCTCTTGCGCTGCATCTCGCTTTGCCAAATCGCGTCCTCGGAGAAGGGGTGTACAGAGTACTACCCCGTTGGCGCGCTCACCGCGCTCTCCTGCGGGTGCAATTTTGCTGTGCGATATGCA